>USDH01000011.1 GCA_900553415.1 uncultured Collinsella sp.
CAACCCCGCGGCCTACACGCACACGAGCGTCGCGATCCTCGATGCCCTCAAGGCCGTCGCCATCCCTGCCGTCGAGGTCCACATCAGCGCCGTCGAGACCCGCGAGGACTTCCGCCAGGTGAGCTACGCACGCCTAGCCTGCTTCGCCACCATCACCGGCGAAGGCCTCCAAGGCTACGCCCACGCGTTGGAGCTGCTGAAAGAGCGTCTCGAAAAGTAAGACTGCAACACTACTGAATACTGACAGTGGGGAGAGCCAACTTGGTCCTCCCCACTTTTAATTACGCCTTCTTGATCACGTATGCCAACCCAATATCGCAGGCACAGCGTACGAATGACGCGAAGAGCCACGATACTGGCAGCGTCATAAACAGAGGCATGGTCTGCCAAGGAATAAACCAATCGACCGCGTGGATTGCAAAGATCGCCAGACTGGCTTGTCCGCAAAACACGAGTCCTCGCTCAAAGGACCCCAAAACCGGCACGTCTTTCAACTTCTCCAACGCCATCGAAACCCAACAGACGCAGTAGCTACCCGCAACAGCAGCAACCGTCGCAACAACAAATCCATCCACGCGGCGGCTCGAAAGCTCAAGCCCACTCAGCGCGGCAAGGACGAGCCAAGCAACACCGGCTCCAATAAACAGCAGAGGCTTGCTCACGCTCGGCTCCAGCCCCCTTTGGCGCGCCGTATAACCAATCCACATCAGCAAGACGATATAGCAGCTCAAATCCAAATCGAGCGGCAGGTAAACACCAAAATAGCGAGACACGCTCAAACCGCAAAAGGCAATCGCGGCACAGACAACGCCCTGCCAAACAACCCCAATCCTGCGGCGATCAAACAGCCGCACGAGCGCATTAAACAGCAGGCGCGACGTAAACAGCGCCGCCAAAAACCATGCCATGCCAACGGCGGTAACGCCAAACCCAGGCACATCAACGCCCGAGGCAAACACAAGCGTCTTAAGCCCCGCAACCAGCGTACCGCTTGTCAAAGGAGCGCCGCTCATTAAGAACGTCGGCACCTGCCACGCCAGTGCAAGAACCACATACGGCACCAGCAGGCGCGACACCGAACCACTCAGCAGCTCGCGCCACGGCTTCGGCCTAAACGTATACCCGGCAAGAATAAAGAACACCGGCATGTGAAACGAGAAGATCGTGTGCCGCAAGGGAGAGGGATTTGGAACGGTGTGCCCCACAATGACCAGAATAATTGCGATCCCCTTTGCAATATCAATCCAGTCGAGCCTTTTGCTTCCCATTGCGAACCCTTCAAAACCGCAGCACACAAGATGAAAAAAGCCCAGACCACCTAGCGGTCCGGGCTTAATAAACGATGGTGCTCCATGGCGGATTCGAACCGTCGACCTTGGGATTAGAAGTCCCCTGCTCTATCCAACTGAGCTAATGGAGCAAATAACCGCACGCCCAAGCAAGCGCAAGCCTGTCAGGCGCAAGTAATTATAACCTAGTTGAACTGCTCGCGATACGCCTTGCAGACCTCATCGACCGGGCCGTCCATGCGAAGGTCACCCTTCTCGATCCAAACGGCACGCTGGCAGATGCGCTCAACCTGCTCCATGGAGTGCGAAACGAACAGAACCGTCACGTCACCGCTCTGGATAAAGTGCTGGATGCGGGCCTCGCACTTCTGCTGGAAGAACACATCACCGACGGACAGCGTCTCGTCAACGATCAGAATATCGGGCTCGGTAATCGTCGCGATTGCAAAGGCGATACGCGCCACCATGCCCGAGGAGAAGTTCTTAAGCGGCATATCGACAAAGTTCTGCAGCTCAGCGAACTCGATAATGCCGTCAAAGTTGGCGTCGATGAACTCCTTGGTATAGCCGAGCAGGGCACCGTTCAGATAGATGTTCTCACGGGCGGTCAGCTCGGGGTCAAAGCCGGCACCAAGCTCAATCAGAGGCGCAATATTACCGTGCACCTTAACGCTGCCCTCGCTAGGCTCAAGCACGCCAGCGATAATCTTGAGCATCGTAGACTTGCCGGAGCCATTGGTGCCGACCAGACCCACGACCTCGCCACGATGAATATCAAACGAGATATGCTTGAGCGCCCTAAACTCCTCAAAGAACAGCTCGTGCTTGGCAAGCTTGATGAAGTACTCCTTGAGGTTGGTCAGCGACTCGGACGCCATGTTAAAGATCATGGTGACGTCGTCGACCTCGACAGCCAGAGGCTGCTCGCTGTAATCAACAACAGATTCAGTCATCACAGCACTCCTTAGATGTAGAGGATGAACTTGCGCTCGGACTTATGGAACACGGTATAGCCAATAACAAGCGCAAGAACCGCCCAAGCAACGCACATACCAAACGTCATAAGCGAGGGCGTAGTCTGAAACAGGAAGATATCGCGCATAAACTGCAGGTAGTTATACATGGGGTTCGCATAGACCAGAATGCGCACGAGATGCGGCATTTGCGCAACGAAGTCGGTCGTCCAGAAAATAGGCGTGATGTAAGTCCACGCCGTAATGACGACGCTCCACAGATGCATGACATCGCGGAAGAAGACCGTGAGGGCGGAGAGCATCATGCCCAGGCCCATGCAGAAGCACATAAGCAGCAGTAGGCAGACCGGCAGCAGAATCAGGTGCCAAGAAGGCATAACGTGGAACCACAGCATAACGATGGCAACGGCGACCAGCGAGAAGGCAAAGTTAACCAGCGAGAAGAGCACCTTCTGTACTGGGAAGACCCAGCGGTGCACCTTAACCTTCTTGAGCAGCGGGGCAGCACCCACGATCGACGTCAGGGCCTGGTTCGTAGACTCGGACATGACGGCAAAGGTGACGTTACCCACGATCAAGTACAGCGGGTACATCTCGGGCGTAATTGAGCCATTGCGGCCCTGGGCGAAAATCGTCGAGAACACGATGGCCATGACGATCATCATCAGCAGCGGGTTGAGCACCGACCATGCGACGCCCAGAACGCTACGGCGATACTTGATCTTAAAATCCTTGGTAACCAGCTGACGAAGGATAAACGCGTCCTTCTCAAATTCGTTCTTAGCAAACGTCGCAGGCAGACTGCGAGTTTCTTGTTGCTTTGTCTGATCCGACACGGATGCAACTCCTTTACTCGTAATCGTTGACAAACGAACAGTATAGACCCGACGGCCATGCAAACGATTCGCGCAACAAAACTGGAGAACTAACCCACATCTTAGGATGACAAGCCCAAACGGCTATACTTTCAAGGATTGATTGTATAAGGAGCATTGAGTGAATTCTAAATCCATCGCCGTCATCATCCCTTGCTACAACGAAGCGCTCACGATTGGTAAGGTCATCGACGACTTTCACCGCGAGCTTCCGCAGGCGACGGTCTATGTCTATGACAACAACTCGTCGGACAATACTTCACGCATCGCCACCGAGCACGGCGCCACGGTGCGCCTTGAACCCCGTCAGGGAAAGGGCAACGTGTGCCGCCAGATGTTTCGCGATATCGACGCCGATTGCTACCTGATGGTCGACGGAGACGACACCTACCCCGCCGAGGCGGCCAAAGCCCTCTGCGAGCCTATCCTCAGTGGCACGGCCGACATGACCGTAGGCGACCGCCTTTCCAACGGCACCTACGCCGAGGAGAACAAGCGTGCCTTCCACGGCTTTGGCAACAATCTGGTCCGCGCCATGATCAAGTGGATCTATGGCTACAGCTTCGATGACGTCATGACCGGCTACCGCGCCATGAGCCGCCCGTTCGTCAAAACCTTCCCCGTGCTTTCCGAGGGCTTCCAGATCGAAACCGAGCTCTCGATCCACGCCGTCGACCACCGCTGGCGCATCAAAGATGTGCCCATCGAGTACCGCGACCGTCCGGAAGGCTCCGAGTCCAAGCTCAATACCGTGAGCGACGGCATTAAAGTCGTCGCGATGATCGGCACGCTGTTCAAGGACTACCGCCCGCTGAAGTTCTTCAGCCTCGTAGCGCTTCTGTTTGCGGTGATCGGCCTCGCCCTGGGCATGCCCATCGTTGTCGAGTATTTCCACACCGGCCTCGTTCCGCGCTTCCCCACCGCCATGCTCGCCGCGTCGTTTATGTTCCTGTGCGGTCTGAGCCTTGCAACCGGATTCGTCCTCGATTCCGTGGCAAAGGTCGAAAAAAAGCAGTGGGAGGTCAACGTGTACAGCAAATACGCCTACGACGACCAGCTCGGCCACCCCACTTCCAAGCCAAGCGAGAGGTAAACCACTATGCCGCTCATCTCCATCGTCGTGCCGTGCTACAACGAGCAGGAATCACTTCCGATCTTTCTCAAAGAGCTCGATGGCGTCGTTCGCATCATGACCCAGCAAGACCCCGGCATCTCCTTTGAGACAGTCCTCATCGACGATGGCTCGGCAGACAAAACGCTCGCCGTCATGAAAGCAGAAGCCGCGGCGGCGCATCCATACGCCATCCGCTGGCACTCTTTCTCGCGCAACTTTGGCAAGGAGGCGGCACTACTCGCCGGACTCCAGCACGCAAAGGGCGACCATGTCGCCACCATGGATGCCGACATGCAGGACCCGCCCTCGCTCCTGCCGCAGATGTACGAGATCTTACAAACCGAAGACTACGACAACGTCGCCACACGCAGGACCACCCGCAAAGGCGAGCCTCCCATCAGGTCGTTCTGTGCCCGTATGTTCTACAAGATCATTAACCGCATTTCCAAGGCCGACATCGTCGACGGAGCACGCGATTTTAGGCTCATGAAGCGACCTATGGTCAACGCCATCATCTCCATGGGCGAATATAACCGATTCTCCAAGGGCATTTACGGCTGGGTCGGCTTCAAGACCAAATGGCTCCCCTACGTAAACGTCAACCGCGTGGCCGGCGAGACCAAATGGAGCTTTTGGTCGCTGCTCCTCTATTCCATCGACGGCATCGTCGCGTTTTCCACGGCGCCGCTCTCCCTCGCCGCCCTCACGGGTATCGTTTTCTGTCTCATTGCCATCCTGGGATTCATCGTCATCCTGGTCAAGACGCTTGTTTGGGGTGACCCCGTCGGCGGATGGCCGTCCCTCGCCTGCCTCATAACGCTGTTTGGCGGCATGCAGCTTCTGTGCTTAGGAATCATCGGTGAATACTTGGCAAAAGCCTACTTGGAAACCAAACGACGTCCCATCTATATCATTCGAGAATCCAACGAGGAATCTGATGACACGACCCAATAACAGCACACTCAAGAATGTGGCGCTCTACGCCGCCTGCTTCGCGTTTTCCGTCGCACTTTTTATCGCACTTGCAGCGGCGGGGCATGTCTACCCCTTTGGCGACAACTCGTTTCTCACCAACGATCTCAAATACCAATACATCGACTTCTTTGCGTGGTTTCGCCGCGTCCTTTTAGGCGAGACAAACCTTCGTTATTCCTTCTCGCAGGGACTCGGCATGAACACATGGGGGCTCTATAGCTACTACCTCGCCAGCCCCTTCAACCTGCTCTGTGTGCTGTTTCCCGCAGACAAGCTGACGCTCTTCGTATTTGCCATAACCGCGCTCAAACTGGGCTGCATCCACATCAGCAGCGCTTGGTATGTGCAAAAGCGCTTTAACCTGTCCAAGCCCGCAGCATTCCTGCTTTCCCTCTCATTTACGTTTTGCAGTTGGACCATAAGTAATTTGTGTAATCCGCTCTGGATTGATTGCCTTATCCTGCTACCCATCTGCGCCTTCGGATGCTACGAGCTCATTCGCAAACAAAAAATGATACGCCTCGTTATTGCGATTGCTCTCAATGTCATGTTCTGTTGGTATACGGCCTATATCAGCATCCTGTTCCTCAGCATCTTCGTACTGGTTGAGTTTGTCGATTACGTCGCTGCAGAAGGATATAGCTGGATGCTCACGCTCGACCGAGTCCTACGATTTGCAGGGGCTATGCTGCTTGGGTTGCTCCTGTCCGCCTGGACCTTTTTGCCGACCATCCTTGCCATGGCAAAAGGCGGCCCCGTGCTGGCACTTGGACCTTTGCTTAAAACAGGCCTCAAATCGCTCATCAGGGGCTTCATCCCCGGCATGTGGGTGAATAACGGGAATACGCCGCAGTTCTATTGCGGCGTCATCATGATGTTACTTGCAATAAGCCTACTGTTTAACCGCAAGGTTTCGACCAGGATACGCATCGCAACGTTCGTCGTCACAGCCGTCCTGATCGCTAGCTCCGTTTTGAGCCCGCTCGAGTACATCTGGTGCGGCATGCGCGTTCCCAACGGGTTCTATTCGCGCACAGCCTTTTTGCTGGGCTTCTTTACGATGTGGGCCGCAGGCTATTCGTTGCAGGTGTTCGAGGGCCAGCCCAAATTTCGTCATGCCTATCGACCCGCCGTCGTATTACCAATCCTGACAATCACCGCAATTGATTTGTTTATCAACGCCCATGTGATGTGGAACCAACTGTACGCAGGCTATTCCGAAGATGCCAACTGCACCTATGTGACTACCGCAACCAACACGATCACAACCATTCAAGCCCAGGATCCTGCGTCATTCTACCGTATCGATCGAACGACCACGCGCGCCGATAGCGCTGCCCTCAACGAGGGCTTAGCGCTTGGGTACAACCAGCTGTCGTCCTACTCATCCGCAAATAACCCGCAGGCCATCGCACTGCTCAACTCCCTTGGATACAGCAGCATTGGCGAATTCTCAACCCGTTATGCCGAACCCATTCTCGCCGTCGATGCCCTGTTGGGAGTCAAGTACGCCATTTCTGAAAACGCGCCTGCAGGATACGTTTTAGCCAAGACGAATCAGGCCGACTCCACAAGCGCGGTGTACGAGAACCCCTATGCGCTCAGCATTGGTGTCGCAGCCTCAAGCGATATCCAAAACAGCACGCTGAAGAGCGAGAACCCCTTCGAAAAGCAGAACGACCTCTACAGCAAAATCCTAGGCCGCGAGGTCAAGCTCTATACCAAGATCGAGGCCACGAGCACGGAGAATGGCGATAGCTTAAAGCAATGGAGCGTTACTGTACCGGCAAGCTCCATCGGGTATCTCTACATCAACAAAGATACGACTGCCGGCAGTTATTGGCCCGTCACCCTTACCATCGACCAGCGAACGATCGAAAACGAGGCCTGGAGATTCGACAACAATATCCGACAGATTGCAGACGCATCGGACACCCCGAGCCAGCATACGGTGGCAATCGGAGTCGCAGAGGGCTATACAGACATGCCCCAAGACAATGAGCCGGTCTTTTACGCCCTCAATCTGGAAGTTTTCGAGCAGATTATTAACGAACTTAAGACGAGCGAGTTTATTCCGACGGTTTTTGAGGATGGAAGGATCGAAGGCAAATATACCGCCAGGGATGACGGCAACCTGCTGCTGAGCGTTCCGTACGATGAGGGCTGGAACGTAACGGTAAACGGAACCGCCGCAGAACTAACGCCCGCCGCCGATAAGGGTTTGTCGTCCCTGAACATACAGAAAGGCGCGAATAGGATCGTGATGACCTACAAGACTCCGGGCGCCCTTGCGGGACTTGCAGTGAGTCTGGCGACCGCCGCAGCCCTTGTTGCAGCGAGGCTATACGCCAGGCACAAGAAAAGCCACCGTTAACAAGCGGCGGCTTTTACTCTCGCAAATTAAATAGAGACTAGAGCGTCTTGAGGTACTCCCCCAGCTCTTCCTCCCAGTCGGGCATGTCGAAGCCTGCGGACTCCAGCTTGGACAGGTCGAGCGCGGAGTGGACCGGGCGCGGTGCGATGGGGCCGGCGGCGCTGGCGTAGTAGTCGGCCGTGGAGACCGGGACCACCTTGCCGCCGTTGCCGTTGGCGGCCTCGAAGACCTCACGCGCGATTTCGGCCCAAGAGGCGACGCGGCCGCTGCCGGTGCAGCCGTAGGTGCCGTAGGGGGCCTTGTTCTCCAGCACGTGGAAGATGGCCGCGGCCATGTCGCGCGTGAAGGTCAGGCGTCCCAGCTGGTCGTCAACGACGGTGATCTGGGTGAGCTTATCCCCCGGGTCGGCGACGCGGTCGGACAGCGCCTTCATGGTCTTGACGAAGTTGTGCCCCTCGCCGATGACCCAGCTCGAGCGCATGATGTAGTGGCGCGGGCAGCCGGCCACGGCGATGTCGCCTGCCGCCTTGGTCTGGCCGTAGACGGACAGTGGGCTGAGGGGCTCGTCCTCGTCATGGATCTCGGCGGTGCCGTCAAAGACGTAGTCGGAGGAGACGTGCACGAGCGTGATGCCGTGCTCGGCGCAGGTGCGGGCGAGGAGCGCCGGGCCGGTCGCGTTGGCCTTCCAGGCGATGACACGGCCCTCGGGGGTCTCCGCTTTATCCACGGCCGTGTAGGCACCGCAGTTGATCACGGTGCCGTAGAGCGACCAGTCGTACTGTACGTAGGCGTCCGGGTCGGACATGTCGAAGGTGTCGATGTCGCAGAAGTCGAAGTCCTTCGCGACGCCGCGCTCCTCGGCGAGCGCGCGGACCGCACGGCCCAGCTGGCCGTTGCAGCCGGTGACGAGCGTGCGCTTCGGCGCCATGGGGACGACGTCCTTGAGGTACGGGTGGTTCAGGTCGGCCTCGGATACGGTGGCCAGATTCAGCGGGATCGGCCACTGGATGTCGAGCTCGGGGTCGGCGAGGTTCACGAACGTGTAGGTCTTCTTCAGCTCGAGGGACCAGTGCGCGTCCACCAGGTAGGTGTAGGCGGTGCCGTCCTCCAGGGCCTGGAAGGAGTTGCCCACGCCGCGCGGCACGTAGATGGCCTTCGAGGGGTCGAGCACGGTCGTGTAGACCTTGCCGTAGGTGGCGCTGCCCTCGCGCAGGTCCACCCAGGCGCCGAAGACCGAGCCGCGGGCCACGGAGATGAACTTGTCCCAGGGCTCCGCGTGGATGCCGCGGGTGACGCCGCGGCTGTCGTTGTAGGAGACGTTGTTCTGGACGACGCGGAGGTCCGGGATGCCCAGCGCGCACATCTTGGCGCGCTGCCAGTTCTCCTTGAACCAGCCGCGCGAGTCGCCGTGGACGGCCAGTTCGACGACCTTCAGGCCCTCGATGCCGGTCTCGGTGACGGAGAGGTCCTTCTCGAATGCGATGTCTGCCATGTCTCTGCTCTCCTTACTGCCCCTGCGCGCGGTAGCGGGCCTCGGTGGCCTCCTTGGCCGGGCGCCACCAGGCCTCGTTGGCGACGTACCAGTCGATGGTGGCCCTGAGGCCCTCGGCGAAGTCGGTGTGCGCCGGCCTCCAGCCGAGCTCGGTCTGCAGCTTGGTGGAGTCGATGGCGTAGCGGCGGTCGTGGCCGGGGCGGTCGGCGACCCAGTCGAAGTCCTCGGGGTCGCGTCCCATGGCCGCAAGGATCATGCGCAGCACGGTGATGTTGTTCTTCTCCCCGTCGGCGCCGATGAGGTAGGTCTCCCCCATGCGGCCCTTCGTGAGGATGTCCCAGACGGCCGAGGAGTGGTCCTCGGTGTGGATCCAGTCGCGGACGTTCTCGCCGCGGCCGTAGAGCTTGGGGCGGACGCCGTCGATGATGTTCGTGATCTGCCTGGGGATGAACTTCTCCACGTGCTGGTAGGGGCCGTAGTTGTTGGAGCAGTTGGAGATGGTGGTTCGCAGCCCGTAGGTGCGGGTCCAGGCGCGCACGAGCATGTCGGAGGACGCCTTGGTGGAGCTGTACGGCGAGGACGGGCGGTACGGCGTCTCCTCGGTGAACTTCGCCGGGTCGTCGAGCGCCAGGTCGCCGTAGACCTCGTCGGTTGAGACGTGGTGGTAGCGGACGCCGTACTTCCTCACGGCCTCCAGCAGGCGGAAGGTGCCCTCGACGTTGGTGCGCAGGAAGGGCTCCGGGTCGGCGATGGAGTTGTCGTTGTGGCTCTCGGCGGCGTAGTGCACGATCGCGTCGTGGCCGGGGACGAGCCTATCCAGCAGCTCGGAGTCGCAGATGTCGCCCACCACGAGCTCGACGCGGTCGGCGGGAAGGCCCGCGATGTTCTCGGGGTTGCCGGCGTAGGTCAGCTTGTCCAGGACGGTCACGTGGACGCCCGGGTGGTTGTTCACGACGTAGTGCACGAAGTTGCTGCCGATGAAGCCGCAGCCGCCCGTGACGATGATGTTCTTGGGTTCAAAGATCTCAGACATGAAAATCCAATCTGAAGCATGTACAGCTTCTTTAGTATGCCGCAGGAAGTGACGACGCGACACTATTCAACAAAACTATCGGACATTTCGGCATGCGATAAGAGCCATGACCTTCGCAGAATTACTTCCCCTACAAAACGCCTCCGGAATGCAGTCTTTGTCGTACCGGAAGACCGAATTCCCAGTTTTATCGCGTAAGTACTTATAGAAGAAGTCTTCCCAGCTTTTAAACTTCTCACTGTTTACAAAGGCTTCTGGGGTTTCCAAAACCGCCTTAACATCTAACCCTGAAATTACGCCAGAGCTCAGCAGAAGCCACTCGAATGACTCGGGAAGACAAACCGTAACAGTATCGCGATGAATGTCTTGCAGCTTAAGGACGCGGTCCGCATAGCACCCAAATGCCGCTCCGTCCGCGACAACAAACACGCGATCGTCGAAATGCTGATCCAACCAGCCCAAAATCGCGCTGTTCGTCATGGCAGAAGCACAGGAAAGCTCACTGTCAGCGAAATGCCGTTCAAAGAACTGGAAACCAGACTTACTGTCCTCGCATAGAAGGATAGAAAAGTCCTGTTTTGGCGCCGATCGGGAAATAGCATAACGATGATTTCCGCGATCTTGATAAACAGGGACGAAAGAATGGTATTTTCCGCTCGTCTTAATCTTGTAAATCTCATCCACGCTATACGGAAGATTAGGGAAATCAGCCCTTGAGATCAGCACGAAATAATTCGAGGAATACAGCACATGATGGGCAAACTCATCAGAATGGATCTCTTTTAAGCCCTCATCGACAAATACAATCGAGTCATGAACGGACGAAAGCTGGTTTCGCCAATCATAATCGGTCAGGGCGACACAGGGACAATCGCATTGCAAGGAGACACCCGACTGCTCGCCCGTTCGCATGTAGTCTGCGACCATGTCAAACAGTGTCGTCTTACCCGTGCCACTATCGCCACGCACAATAGTGATGTTCCGCTTGATGGTAAATGTGTACTTAGTTCCCCTGCGGCGGGAAATCTTAACGAGATGCGAACCGTTCATAAGCAGTACCTACAGATACGGAATCGACTCGTGAATCAATTCGGCCATGTTGTGAACGATTCGGCCGCTATTCACGACTTTGATTTTAAAATCCTCGCGACCAAAGTCCATCACATGATAGAGGTTGATAACGAGCTTGCGGTCTTTCGCCATGTCGAGAATCCACTTGGCACAGTTGTCACCACAGGTAGAAGCGTTAAAAATATGCTTACGATCAAATCTCATAAGCAGCAGCGTTTTCACGCCACCAGAAAGCTGGAGCGGGGAAATGGACCCAAGCACAGGGCTTTCGATGAGGTTTTCGGAGACAACATCCGATCGATCGACATCTTTAATTATCGAGACTGCATAGGGATCCGTAATCCAAGAAGACCGGTAAGAGTTTTTGAAATATGTCGCTGTGTTGTAAATCGCTTCTGGCATATCGCCAAAGTAGACGTTTAACACATCCACTCCCAATCATATTGTCTTTATGGTCAACGTAATCATAACGAAAGGGGCCACCAGATAAACGGTGACCCCTAAAAGAAAACAAGCTGGCGCTAGTACTCGCGCGGGCTGTTGACGATCTCGCCGGCGGCGACCTTCTTCAGGTGCTGGCCGTAGACCGACTTGCCGTAGGCCTCGGCGGCCTCCTTGAGCCCATCGGTCGTGATCCAGCCGTTCTCCCAGGCGATCTCCTCGGGCACGGACACGGGAAGGTCCTGGGAGTGCTCCACGGCGCGGACGAACTCCGCGGCCTCGTGCAGGCTCTCCATGGTGCCGGTGTCCAGCCACGCGTAGCCGCGGCCGAGGGTCACCACGGAGAGCGTCCCCTCCTCCAGATACATCTGGTTGAGCGTGGTGATCTCCAGCTCGCCGCGTGCGGAGGGCTTCACCTCGGCGGCGCGGGAGGACACGTCGCCCGGGTAGAAGTACAGGCCGGTGACGGCGTAGGAGCTCTTGGGCTGGGCGGGCTTCTCCTCGATGGAGACGGCCCTCCCCTCGCGGTCGAACTCCACGACGCCGAAGCGCTCGGGGTCGTCCACGTGGTAGCCGAAGACCGTGGCGCGGCCCGACTCGGCGTTCTGGACGGCGCGCGTCAGGTGGCGCGACAGGCCGTTGCCGTAGAAGATGTTGTCGCCGAGCACCAGGGCGCACGGCTCGCCGGCGATGAACTCCTCGCCGATGGTGAAGGCCTGCGCCAGGCCGTCGGGGCTCGGCTGCTCGGCGTAGGAGAGGTTCACGCCGTAGCGCGAGCCGTCCCCGAGCAGGCGCTCGAAGTTGGGCAGGTCGGTCGGCGTGGAGATGACCAGGATGTCCTTGATGCCCGCCAGCATGAGCGTGGACAGCGGGTAGTAGATCATGGGCTTGTCGTAGACCGGCAGCAGCTGCTTGGAGGTCACGAGAGTGAGCGGGTACAGTCGCGTGCCGGACCCGCCCGCGAGGATGATGCCTTTCATTTAATCTGTCCTCTACAATCGAAATGCGCTTTAGATCGAGTGATAAATAAGACTTGGGTATCCTATTTTGCTAAACCCCCTCATTCTTAACGAAATAGGCAAGGTAATGACTGCGGAATATGGCTACCTGAATTGCCCCTTCCATTTTTCAATGCTCGACCAAGGGAGATTGATTCCGGTTATTTCAGGTTGGTTAATCCAATCAGCCATTTTGAGTAAAAAGTCATCTTCTCGTTCGAAAACAGGAAGTCCGGTATCTTCACCGATGATCGCGTGCCAAATGTTGGTAATGGACTCACTTTGCTTTAACGCTATGAAAAGCGCCAGTATCGAAAATCAATTTATAATCCCACAATGATGTGAATTCGTTCGGGCAAATAACGACCGCAAAGTGATACAAGCGAATAAGATCCGGCAAGAGTTAGCGCCCAAACAGCAAATGTCGAAACACCAAGTGGAATGACGAATAATCCAAGCAGTTTCCAAACGGCCTTGAGAACAAGTATATGGCAGAGGTAGATTCCAAAAGAGGCGTTCCCAAGGTCAACAAGCAAAGTAGAAGATAATCGCGACTTGAATGATCCCGGAACCGCCATAAGAAGCGCGATCACAGCTAAAGAGGTCGCGGCAGAACCGAGCTTAAGCTGAGTTGTGGCCATATTGAAATCGCCAGTCAAATACCACCAGAAGCCTGCGACCTCCTGAATTATTAAAAATATAAAGAGCACTGCAACAAGCTGAGTGGTTCGTCCTTCAATGAGCGCAGCCCAACGCCTCCAGTCGAGACCGAAAACATAAAAGATGAGCCACATGGGGCAGAAAACCTGTATTAGAGGCAATGCGATACCGGCAACGGCAGCGAGCTCCCTTAGAAGCAAGCAAGCCGGTGTCAAACAATAGACAAAGAACCTATACCGTGAAAGGAGCCTGAACAGTACCGGAGTAAGCAGCACAAGCTGTGAATGGACCAATAGATAGTACATCTGAGCCGATACGGAGCCCACGGCGAACGCCAGAAACCCAGACGCCCATGAAGGGCGGGAAACGCCGCAAGATAGATAACGCTCCAGAACGCATAAGGTCCGGCAACCTTGCTAATGCGGCGTCGAAGACCCCCCCCCGCATTAAATTTGCGCTCGTCGGTAAGAACACCGGATAAAAACAAGAACAACGCAACAGAAAAGTTGAGGAATGGGCGAATGGCGACCGACGCGGCACATTGAGGAAGACAGTGGATAAGCACCACTGCGGAAATCGCAAGCCCACGAAGAGCTTGAAGGTAGCGATCCTTGGCCATCTAGGCTCTCCTTCCAACGAGTCTCTTTAGTCGTCGTTTAATACCACCAAGCTTGCCGCGGACACGCTGCCAGAGAGTGGGACGGAAATGCCACTTGTCCATGAGATCTGGGATGGAAAGCCCGGCAGACACGTCGTTCAAGAACTCGTCGCGCTTTGGATAAGGCGTGACAGAATGGACGAGGCTAGGGTTGCCCGCGATTACCCCATCAAGCGTCGCCGGACCGTTTGCAGTAAGCCCAGAAATAGCCTCGAATGCCCGCACGCCCTTCTCGGTATTGCATAGGACGGCAGATACGCCCTTGGAGTTGTCGACCTCGGGATGGGTATTCTGGAACCCCCAGAAATCACCGAGCGTGATATCGGCGCCGCTGGAGCGCTTTGCTGGACATGCCAGACAGGACGAACGAAGGCTCGCATTGGCCAGAAACGCTTTCATGTACCAGTCTTTGCCGAATATCTGGGACTCGGTGTCCCCGGTGTTGTCTTTCTCCGCTATGTGCTTGTACATAGCGGAGAAAGACAACCATCCGGTTGTCTTACTCCGCATATTGACGTCGCAGACGTCCGACCCGAAGGCCTCACCACGGTAGTCGACCCAGCGCGACCAGAGCTCTGGAGACGGAACACCGTGGCAGATGACGTCGACGCCGAGGAAGAGGTCAGAGTCGGCGAGTTTCCCCAGGTATGAGCGCATGCCAGCCACCTGGCATGCAGTACCGGCAAAGAGCGCCGGCCTGCCTTCACGCAGGGCAGCGCGGACGCCCTCGAAGACGCCGCGGCCAACCGCGCTCTGAACGTATTTCGAGCGCATAACGGCGCCGAGCGCCGGCCTGTCCTCCACGAGCACGTGACGAAGCTCGCGGCAACCGTCCGTCCACGCGGCGCCCGCCACAACACCGCCGCGCGAGAGAGCGTCACCGGCGAGTAGACCGAACACGCCGCCCGACGACGATCTATCGAGCAAGCCGACGTCATGAGCCTTCGCCCAGAGGGCGAACTCGCACCCGTCCTCCCCAGGGGCGTTGAGCGCCGGGCATACGGCGTCGCACGCCCCGCAGCCTACGCACCCGGAGGCGTCGACGGTGGGGTGTAGGAAGCCACAATCATCGGGTTCCATGGAGATGCATGACTTGGGGCAGCGGGCAGCGCACGCGCCGCAGCCGCAGCAACGGTCGCCAAGCGAGACGACCCTCGGGGATTTCTCGGAATCATTCATGATGGACCCTATCTAAGGAACGGGAGACGAGAGACGACCGCGATACGTTCGTCCTTCGTTAGGACGGCGAGCCAAAGGGCTATGGCGAAAAGCGCGCTGTAAACGGCGCCCCACTCGAGGAACGCGGGCCATCCGTTGACGGGCAGGACCGCCGTGCCAGCGAGGCAGGCGACGGTGACGGCAGCCCAGGCGAGCAGCACCGGCAGGTTCCGCTTCCAGAAAAAGAGCATGTCGAGACCGACCCGCTTCTGGTAGTACCAGTTCATCCACAGTCCGTTGCCGAGCACGATGCTGACGACATAGGCGATCGCGGGGGCCCACGGCCCCAGCGCCGGGGCGGCCGCGGCGGTGAAGGCAACGTTCCCGACCGCCATCGCAAGGTAGACGAGACTCCTGGCGTGGTGCATGTTCTTGGCCCTCTGGATCTCGATGCCGACGTTCTGACAGAGGGGCACCATGACGGGTAGCGTCATGGCGAGCACGAGCCAGTAGGCCTCGGCGAAGCCCGGGCCCGCCCACCTCGTCACGAAAAACTTCCCGAGAATAGCGAAACCTCCGTACACCCAGCAAAACAGTACCATCTGGTAGCGGCCCACGCGCGTCATAAGGCGAGTGAGCTCGGCGTTGTCGTCCGAGGTGGCGACGATGCGGTTGACCTTCGGAATGAAGACGTTCGACATCGTGGTGGAGAGCGAGTAGAAGACCTGGCGGATGTTCACGGCCACCGCGAACAGAGATACCGCAGTCGCGCCCGAGATGGCCCCCAGCATGATGTTGGGCACGCTCTGATTGACCATCTCGCAGACCTGGTTACCGAAGATCCAGGCACTGAAGGCGGCGATGCCGCGCATGACGCCCCAGTCGGCACCCCTGAGCTCGAAGCGCATGCCCAGCACGACGATGGCGTAGCGCGCGTTGAGGGCGAGCAGGACGAGGTTCACCGCGAGCTGTGCTAGGGCAACGCCCACGGGCCCCATACCGGCGGCCAGCAGGGCCCAGGCGCACAGCGGCGTCGCAAGCGTGGTGACGAGCTGCCTGGTCTGCTGGTAGACGAAGCGCTCGTGCGCCGTGATGTAGGAATTGAACACGACGGTGAACAACGTCGAGGCGACGTTGAGCGTCATGATGGCGAGCAGCTCCCGGGCGAGCGAGACCTGCGCCTCGGTGAACCCGGCCGAGAACACCGCGCCGGCGTTTGCGGAGAAGCCCATGCCGAGGGCGACCGCCGCGGCTGTGACGGCGACGTAAAGCGTGAGGTACATGCCGTTCAGGTGCCGGATGTCGCGCTCGCCGCCGTGCGCCACCGTCTGCGTGTAGAAGCGCACGTAGGCCTCGGAGAAGCCGAAGGACAGGAGCGTCAGCGAGAAGACAAAGGAGTTCGAGCTCTGGAAGACGCCGTAGTCCGCCTGCCCCACGTAGGACAGTAGCATCGGCGTGTAGACGAGGTTGACGAGGTTCTTTGCGAGGATGTTGGCGTAGCCGAGGAGGGCGCCCGCCTTACGCTGGCTAGCCACGGGCGGCCTCCGAGGGAATGCTCAATCCACATCTATCGAGGAATTCAACAACGATCTTCCTCTGAGCTGCCAACCTGTCATACGCCTTTGAATAGTCACTCTCGAGCAGTTCCGAATTACATACGGAAAGAATTGACCGCTCAACGAAAGAAACACCCAACTCGCTGGCTAGCGTGTCGAATCGGCTGCTCATGTCTGGACCAGTGGACTCACGAGGGCAATAAATCAGCGGCTTCCCGAACAAGATCGAGAAAATTGATCCGTGATATGAATCTGTCGCTACAAGCTTTGCGTGACGGACGGCATAGAGGAACTCTGAAGGCCCGAGGGCGTAGTAGCGCGCATCCCCTAGTAAATCGACCCTCTTGCAGCTAAGTGAATCACAGATTTCGGCAACCCTCTCTTCGTAAGCTGCACTCCCGAGGAAGTACGTCAATACATAATCATTTGGAAGCCCGCAGTGCGGCTCTTTTTCATACCTTTCCCACCAGGAGCCGTCAAACATCAGTGTTGGGTCAATCAACACCTCGGCCTTTAAGCCGTACAGACTGTTTATAAGCTCGGCGCTCTTCTGCTCACGAACGGACAGCCTATCAAACCCGTCGAAATAGCCGTGGAACAGCTCACGCTTCTCCTCGGGAATCGTCGGAGCTGCCAAGCTTGGCGAAAAAGCAATGCGCTTTTCTCTTGGCGAAAACGTGAGAAACATAGTGGAGTTAGCGTCAGGGGAATACGGAGACCAAACTTGGTCGCTCCCAGCAACGAAAAAGTCATAGGATTTAATGTCACGTGGAGGGTTGGAATCAGATATAACCTCCCGGCTAAAGGAAATGTTACGGGAATTGAAATCCTCAAACGAACGATGCCTCTGGATGTGGGCAACGGCAAGCCCCTTTGGAATGAGCGAAGCCAAAGACTTGAGCTTGTATTTGGCAGATCTCGAGTCCTTCTGTCTGAACGTAAGGACATCTGCACCCGAGAGTTTGAGAGTTTCTTGGACAGCAAGGTTCTGGAGCCTCTGCCCATAGTTGTCCCCATGCGTAAATGTGGAAATGCCTATTTTCATGTTCAAACCTGTTCTTCGTCTCTATCAATAATCAAATAGTCTGCAGCCGAGGAATTCCACGACCAAGCCAGCGCTCCACAGAGCAGCAGTAGGCACAAGCAGCAGTTCACCCTTGTAAAGCACTGCGTATACAGAAAGGTAATAAGAATTGTTAGCAAAAGGAGCAAACGAACAATCCGGCCATTAGATCCTTTTTCCTGCTCCATAAACTCACTAACCACGGAGTGGAAAAACGCTACATACGCTGCCGTCTCCCAAACCCCCATGAGAATCAAGAAAGACCCCATATCCGCTTGACCAAAGTGGTTAAACGACATGAACCCGGACGCGTAGAAGCTTGAGGCTCCAAGACCCTCTCCGAGACTCCATGTAGCCGGTCTCAAGAGAGCGAAGCCGATGATAGCAATCCTCTCGTTACTGCCGTCGGCAGCAGTACCGACGGAAGCTGAACTGCCAACCATATCGAACAGACCAAACACTTGCGTATCCACGAGGATCTGGAACGCAGGCACCAAGGCGTATGCAATTGTCAGGATAAAATACAAGGCGACAAGCCAAAAGAAGGGACCCGAAACATCCGCTTCTCCTCTCATGACTGAAATAAGCCAGAACATCACTAAAACGAGAGGAAGGATTATGAAGAGCGCCTTATTATCGTTGAGTGTCGCAAGATAGAAGGACAGGACGATAAGGCAGACGTTGTAAGCGATGGCAAGGGATGGCCAGAGAGGACCCCGAAGCCTCCTAATCCAGACGAAGTTGTAGAGCACGACGAATGAAGTGTAAAGGGCCACCGCATGGACGGACGCATAAGAGAACAGGCCGGAGATATTGTCCTCGAAGTAACTGATGTCGTTCGTTGTCGCAGCGATCATCCCATGGGTAGAGTACTGGATAAACATGATCGCCATATTGAGAAGCAATATGGCGTTGAAGACCGGAAAACCTGCATCAAAGAGTCCAAGAAGAAAATCCCTCTTGTTAGTGACCAAAAGAAAGAAGTAAAGCGTATAGACAAACGGGTAGAGGAGCAGCAAAATATTCGCCCTAAACGTTTCCATATTGCCACCCAAGAGGGCACCAGACAGCCACCCTGCAACGGTAATCAGCCCAAGTAGTAGCGCTCTACCGCTATATTTCCATCCGGAGAAGAGCGCCCTCACGCAAATCATGCCGGTAATTACCCAGTTGAGGTATCGCCCCAGACCATAGTACTCAAGGAAGAAAACCTGCGCCAAGATACCTATAACGATCGTCGCATCCGCCAGGTCACCCATGCAAACGGTTAGAACGCCTTGCTTATTAGGGAGATACCAACGACCTCTTCGACCAGCCCGCTCCTCCGCTTTATTTATAACGAGCCTCGCATGCCTATGATCTTGCATTGAGTACCTCCAGCAGCACACGTTCAATCAGCCTCGTGTGCATGTGAACTCCCGTGTTGAGACCTACCGAGGAGCATGGAAGCAGGTCTACGATCTCATCTGAATCGACAAGATCGAGCGGACCAGGCTTTCCGCTCCTGAAACGATTGACCTCCCTGATAAGCCGGCTCTTATCCCTAAACAGCCCGATTAGCTCCTCCTCGTTATTCAGCACCAAACCGGACCCATGCTCAACGACAAAGTCGGCGACATTGCCTGCACATGCACTCGAAATCGTATAAGCGTTTGCGGAGTAAGATTCCATACAGGTGTAGCTATAGGTCTCTGGACAAGATGGCCACATGACAACGATGGCAATCTCGCACTCCCTGAGAGAGTCGGTCATGGCATTTGGGTGCTTCTCATCAAATTCGACAAACCGCTTGTTCATCCCTGGATACATATCGTTCGAGCTGTTGAAGACGAAGAACTCGTACTCTTGTTCATCGACCGCAGATACGAGGCGAAGCCAGGTCTCCCAGCCCTTTGTCTTCCTCGGCATCCCCAGAAAGGCAACCCTGATGCGCTCCCCTGCGTTCAGAGGACGTCTGTTGCCCAGATACTCTCCAAGCAGCTTTTGGTGCGGTATTACATCAACAAGGCCCTCGTATTGGGGCCTGAATGAGAGAAACCGATTCTTCGTATAGGTCGAAGGTGCAACAAAACGGAGATTTTTGATGGAGTCAAACAGCCCTTGGATCTTCGACTCCACACGAAGGCTGTTACTGAAGTGGGGGCATTTCTCGCAGGGAGCGTCGCCGAGCCTTGAGCTGTCACAAAAGCCGCTCCTATTTTGGAGGTTATAGCTTGTACAACACAGGTAATAGTCGTGGAGAAAGGCCCTGACCGGTGTTTTGCCTGTAACTTTTAGCAGTTCGGAGACTTTCTCAAGGCTCACGTACAGAAGGTGGTGGATATGAAGCTCAAGAAGGCTGAAGCCGCTTTTTTGCCAGCTGCAAAGGGCCTCGCACACCTGGGCAATACTGAAAACACCAGCCTCCACCCCGTCGACCGTAACCCCGAATTCGCAAAATAGCATCTGGTCGTCCCTGAACAGGGTCTTCTTAACCGAGTGGAGATAGACGTAACTTATGCCGTGCGACGCCATGGCCTGCTGACTCGCCATAATAGCCTTTGGGGTGCCGGTCTTGTCCTTGAGATAGTCGCAAAAGGCAAGCGCTAGGACGTACCCACTATTGTGCGGTTTGGGGATGCTTTTACTCATATCATCGCTTCCCAAACAAGAGGAGAGATCTATTGAAAAGGCCCTCTTGTAGACTGCCGAAATTCAGCCTCGAAGAGAAAGAAACCCTGCACCTAGCCATGAAAGAAGCGTCCATTTTCGATACCAACTCTCCAAGAGCACGCTCTGGAGGAAGAATGCAGTCGGAATAAGTTGAAAGAAGTCCAGTAACTTGCTTTGCAAGAGTAATCTCTCGCGGATGACAAAAACTATTGATTTTCTCAATCACTTTAGATGGTAAATCAGTACTCACACCGACCACATTACGACCATGCTGGCGATATCCCATATGAGGAGAAGCATCGAAAACAATCCGATAACCCAGCAGCACGCATAGATTAGCTATCAGCTTATCATGCATGATGACGGGATGGGGCAGCTCATGCAAGCAAACAACTTCCCAAATACGCCTATCAAATACTTGCGTACATCCCATAGGTGACCCAATGCAAAGCTGGTTGAGAGGGTCGTTATCTCGATAAGATATGCACCTTTGTTGCCCATAGGTTAACCGGCCCATCTCATTACCAGCTGAATCTACAAGTCTTGAATTGCAATGATAAAGAGCCAAATTCTCCTGCTTCTTAAGCTGTTTAATCGCAGTTATCAGTTTATCGCTATCCCAAATATCATCTTGGTCGGAAAACGCATAGTAATCAGCTTCGGGAGCATTCCGCAACAACGTCAAAAACCCTAAAGCAGGTCCTAGGTTTTCTCCTGTTAACAAAGTCAGACTGCCCTCATCTGCATAGCGCTGCAGAAGATCACGAGTACCATCAGATGACCCGTCATCACGGACAAAAAGACGTACGTCAACTTCAGCCTGCGAGAGAATGCTGTCAATTTGTTCTGAAATAAATGGGATGCCGTTGTATGACGCCATTAATACGACGCACTTTGGCACCTTGGAATTACTCAACATTTGGATTACCTTATCATTA
>USDH01000012.1 GCA_900553415.1 uncultured Collinsella sp.
AGATCCTATATTAACACCATATTTAGCACCAAATATACGAGTACCAGGGCCATTAATTGATGTATACCGCCCGACACTTATCTTTCCGAATAAAATCGCTTTGTCATGAAAACAACATCCATCTGATAATGTTACATCTCGTCCAATAAAAGAACTTGCTAAAATTACCTTATGCAGATTTTTTGTTTTTTTTATAACAAAAAACGGACTAGAAAAGCATGGAAAATCACATGCAACTCCCCTCCTAAACAAAAGCAGAAAAAAATAATTTATAATGGATACTAAAAACTTACTCATTACAAGAAATTAATTTATTCCTTCAAATTTATCTATAGCTTTACTATATATTCCCTTATATTTGATTCGTTCTATATCTGTATAATCATTAAGAGTACGTAGATAGAAATGATTTACTCTTGCAAATCTTCTGAAAATTTTCGTATTTACAATTAAATCTCTTAAATAGTTTCTTGTACCCAAAATTATCATATGAATAAAAAAGAAAAAAGAAAACTCAATCTTATTCTTCTGTTTATTCAAATATAAATCCTCAATATAAGCTGCTGCTCTTTGATAATTTTTGCCATCTGCAAAACCGATAACATCCTTTATTATCTTCAATCTATCATTCTCTTTATCTGCAAATAGCTTTATACCTCCTGTACTATAATATTCATCAATAGCTTTTTGAAGATTTTCAATGTTCTCAATAATAGGACTGCCTTCAGAAATTGATGACCTATTAAACTTTTGAATAATTGGATTATATAATAGAGTATGTTTCTTCAAGAGCCATGCTTCTAAAGCTGTTGTGCTTTCAAAAGCTATTAAAATATCGCAAACATTAATTACGTCGAATACGTTTTCTTCAGTTTGTAAAATCAAAACATTCTTGAATTTTTCGATTTTGGAGAACTCATCATAATTTTTATTTTCAGTTAAAGGATGTTTTTTGGCAACGAACAAAATGTCTGGATTATTTTTAACAAGCTCTAGATAGCCATCTTGAAGAGCAAACAACGAGGCTTTAATACCTTCCAACTCCTTACCGAAGTAAATAGGTCCTGTACTGTGATTTTCATTAAACATAAAATCAAAAGTATAACCTGCCAAGGTGACCACTTTGGTGAATTTATCCTTTTTATATTTTGAAAGTAAAGATTGACGATCCATAAAAGATAACAACGAATATTTATCAAAACCTGTTGCACCAGATAACTTTATCTTATTGTTATCATAGCCTTTACTTGTTTTGAAATATTCAATGTTTCTTTGAGACCATTCTAAATGTAGATCTTCATAAAGCCTCTCTTTAGTATTCCATCCAAACAGCATCGTAGTAATTGAACCATCAATATATCTATAATCTCCTTCGGACACGAAAGTAACAACTTTGCACCCCATCATAGAAGCAAATCGGCATGCCCAAAGATGATTTCTACATCCTATTGCATTTGCATCAATTACTAATTTGGGTCTATATTTCAAGATATCGAATACGAAATTATCATAAAGCCATTTTCTTGTAATAGTTATATCTAAATCTTTCTCGAGCTTAGATAAAACAGGCTCTACAATATCAACGTCTCGTCCTCTACTTGAATAAGTGAATGACAATATGTCTGTTTTTGATTTCATGTCTTATGGATTAAGTACCGGAAACGGCGGAATGTTCTTAACGGATCAGCAAATATTTTTCTTGCGCAGAGCCTCGCGGATCTTCTGCACGGCATGGCCCAGGTGCAGGTCGGGGCTAGTGGGGTCGACGCCG
Organism: uncultured Collinsella sp.; assembly: GCA_900553415.1. Taxonomy (GTDB): domain Bacteria; phylum Actinomycetota; class Coriobacteriia; order Coriobacteriales; family Coriobacteriaceae; genus Collinsella. The sequence goes on from USDH01000012.1 coordinate 1,772, forward strand.
AGCTTGATGTTGAGGGGCTCGCCCTTCTCAAGCTTCTTGCGAAGGTCGGCCTCGGGAACGATCTGCGCGGCGCCCGAGGTGATGATACGCATTTGCTCGTCAACAGACAGCATTGGGTATCCTCCTTTTGCTATAGCACCCTCACCGGATACGGCGGTGCTGGAAGTCCATAAACTCTCTTATGATAACAAACTGACGCGACGCGGCACTTACGACAGGAAAATCCTCGTCCTGCCGCATGCGTCAATGGCAACTGGCAAACGTGTACCGTCACGCTCGACCAGATAGCGTACCTGCCGACGGCGCAAGCAGTCGCGGCAACGGACCTGTCCCGTCGCATCGGTAGCGCAGACGCCCTCGGCGGTCAGCAGGCAGTGCTCGCACACCATGAGCTCGGGGCAATCGGCATCGACAGGGCTCAGAACACCAGGTTCGGCCGTCAGTTCGGCAATACGCTCCGCATCATTGCCGAGCAACTCGGCCGGCAAGTACACCCGCCCCGCACCGAGTTCGCGCAGCCAGGCAAGCGTGGCCCGATTCGCGCAGAACACCGGCGCCGCCACGTCAAACGTCACGCCCAGCTCGCGAGCGATCACCACCTGTCCCAGGTTGCGGCAGACGACGCGCCCGGCACGCTGCATCAGTGAGCGGGTCCAGTCAGCGTCACCCGTGCGGCACACCTCGTCAAGCACCACAACAGCGTCGGACAAATCGAGTTCTCCGCGCGGGTCGGCATCCATCAGCTGCCAAGCAAAAACCATGCGAGCGGGAACCGCGCACTCCACCAACTCCGTCGACGCACCGCCATCCACCGTAACGCCCTCAAAGGGCAGCACCTCAACGGCACGCGCAACGGGCGCAATCGCATCCGCCTCGGCCCGCATGCGCTCCAACACCGCCGCCGTCTGATCCAACACGCCGGCGCTGCGAATCAGGTACACCTCGCAGCCCGTGTCCACCTTACGCTTGCAATGCACGACGACGCGCTCCCCCGCCGCGGCATCCACCGGACAGGGCACCTGCGGCCAGCGCTTGGGCACATCGGGACGCGCGTCGGCACCCGGATAGAACCGAATCTCGAGCGTGTCACCCGCCGCCACGGCGGCATCGAGCTCAACGGTCACCTCTTCGTGGCCAACGGCCACCAGGCGTCCCACGCGCACACCTTGGTTGATCGCACGCTCAAAGCTCATAAGCTCGGCACCCGAACGTCCTCGCAGGTACGCATCGGTAAACCCACGGTTAAACGACCTTCCCAGCTCGCGCTCGAGCTCTTCCACGGCACCGGGGTCCCACGCGCCGTCGCACAGCATATCGAGTGCCCGGCGCCACACCCGCACCACGTTGAATACGTAATCAGGGTTCTTCATGCGCCCCTCGATCTTGAGCGACGCCACGCCGGCATCTACAAGCTCGGGCAGATGCGCAATACCCAGATAGTCGCGCGGGCACAGCAGGCGATCTCCCTCGACGGCGACAACGCTCTGTCCAGCCTCGTCCACCAGGTCGTACGCCAAACGGCACGGCTGCGTGCAGTCGCCGCGCATCGCCGATCGTCCACGCCGCAGGGCCGAGAACTCGCACGCCCCCGAATAGCCGATGCAAATCGCACCGTGGCAGAATACCTCGATGGGCACGCCCGTGGCACATAGCGCCGCAATCTCGTCGACCGCCAGCTCGCGTGCCGTCGTCACGCGCTCGACCCCAAGCTCATCGGCGGCAAGCCGCACGGCGCTCTCGCTATGAGCGCCCGTCTGCGTGGACAGGTGAATCTCGACCCCGGGAATCGCCGCGCGCAGCGCGCAGGCCAACCCGGCATCGGCGACAATCAGAGCATCGGCGCCCAGCTCCAGTGCATGAGCTCCCAACGCCACCGCGTCGGACAACTCATCGTCAAACACGAACACGTTGAGCGTTACGTACACACGCACGCCATGGGCATGCGCCACGGCGCAGCCGCGCGCAAACTCGTCATCCGTAAAGCCATGGGCGCTCACACGGGCGTTAAAGCCGCCCAACCCCGCATAGATGGCATCGGCGCCCGCGGCGATGGCCGCAAGCATCTGGTCGAGCCCGCCCGCCGGCGCCAGCAGCTCGGGCAGCGCCGCACCGGCAGCATCCAATCCAGTCTCGTATTGTCCGCTCGGCCCCATCGTCCGAATCGCCATCGACAAACTCCTTACCAAGGTATGCATTCACTCTGAAAAATGCCGTCTTCCAGCATACACGAGGCCTCGCGCGCCCCGTTTGGTTTATCGTGTAATAACTTATGTCCATCCTGCCCCGACGGCACATCCACCGTCTGGCACGACATACCTGGAGGTCAATATATGGGTCCTCGCCAACGACAGGGACGCAGCCGTTCAAAGACGCATGCTCTGCCCATAATCCTGCTCTCGTTTTTGGGCTTTTTGCTTATCGCGGGCGTGGCGTTTGGCATCGGCATGGTCGGCAACGTCAACCGCTGGCTGTCCGATCTGCCCGACTACACCGACGCCAACGCGTATCTGGTGAGCGAGCCCACCGAGATCGTCGACTGCAACGGCAACAAGATCGCGAGCTTCTACACGCAAAACCGCAAGTCCATCACCAAGGACGAGGTCTCCCCCTACGTGCTGCAGGGCACCGTTGACGTCGAGGACGAGCGCTTCTACGAGCACGGCGGTATCGACCTGTGGGGTATCGCGCGTGCTGCGGTGGCAACCCTCGGCGGCGGGCACGAAGGCGCCTCGACGATCACCCAGCAGCTTGTGCGCAACACCATCCTGCAGGAGGAGCAATTCGACTCGACCATTGAGCGTAAGGTGCGCGAGGCCTACATCGCCATCAAGATGGAGGACATGTACTCCAAAGACGAGATCCTCATGATGTACCTCAACACCATCTATTACGGCCACGGCGCCTACGGCATCGAGGCCGCAGCCGAAACCTATCTGTCCAAGAGCGCCGCCGACCTCACCCTGAGCGAGGCCGCGCTGTTGATCGGCCTTCCCAACTCGCCCTCGCAGTACGACCCCACGGTCAACCCCGACCTGGCGCTGTCCCGTCGCAACAAGGTCCTCGACAACATGTTGCGCCTGGGCCACATCACGCAGGAGGAGCACGATGCCGCACAGGCCGAGCCCATCACCCTCAACGTGACCGAGATTTCGGGCAGCGGCGTCGACGTATACTCGCAGCCCTACTTTGTCGCCTATGTTAGCTGCTGGAGCAGGAGTTCTCGACCGACGTGCTCTTTAAGGGCGGCCTGACCGTCAAGACCACCATCGACCCCACGATGCAGCAGGTGGCAGAGAATGCCGTCCGAGAGCAGCTCGACACGCTCTCGCTCGACGGCCTGGACATGGGCATGGTCGTCGTCGACCCCAAGACCGGCTACATCAAGTGCATGGTGGGCGGCTACGACTACAACGCCGACGAGAACCACGTAAACCATGCCACGGCCAAGCGTCCCGTCGGCTCCACCTTTAAGGCCTTTACGCTGGCAACTGCCATCCAAAACGGCATGAACCCCAACGTCACCCTCAACTGCAACTCGCCGCTCAAGGCCAAGGGCACCACGACCGAGGTCCAAAACTACGCCAACCATAGCTATGGCAACATCACGCTTAAGCAGGCGACGGCATACTCCTCCAACACCGGCTACATCCAGGTGGCGGAAGCCGTCGGCAACAGCAAGATCATCTCGCTCGTCAAAAGGCTCGGCATCGACCCCGCCAAGGACAACATCGAGGACGTTCCCGTCATGACCCTCGGCACCGGCTCGATCTCGCCGCTCGAGATGGCCGCCGCCTACGCGACGTTTGCCAACGGCGGCTACTATCGCCAGCCGATCGCCATCACCGAGATTGACTCTCGTACCGGTTCGGTGCTGTACCAGCACACTGACAATCCCTCACAGGTGCTTACCGAGGGCGAGGCCGCCGCGGTCACCGATGTTCTGTCCGGCGTCATGAAGGGCAGCGGTACGGGTGCTGCCGGCGCTCTGAGTGTCAACCAGCCCTATGCCGGCAAGACGGGCACCACCGACAACACCACCAACCTGTGGTTCTGCGGTTATACCCCGCAGCTGGCGTGCGCCCTGTGGACCGGCTATTCCGCGGGCGAGATCCCCATCCAAAAATACGGCACGGACCTGCTGGGCGACAGCACCAACCTGCCTGTCTTTAAGCGGTTTATGAACACCGTTCTGACCGGTACCGAGCGCGAGGAGTTTGCGACCGGAACGGCGCCCACCTACAAGAACAACAGCGTCTGGAAGTTCTACGGCACCAACAACACCAAGAAGACGGAGAACGACGACAAGGACGAGGACGAGGACGAAGAGGAAACCACCACAACAACTACCACGACGACCACGACCACCGAGACCACGGGCGGCGACACCACCGGCGGCACCGGTACGACCGGCGGCTCGACGGGCGGCTCCACTGGTGGTTCGACCGGCGGCGATGGCGGCACGCCTACGCCTACGCCCACTCCCGACCCCTCCCCCACGCCTGACGATACGGTCGGCTAGAAATCATCCGGCCATAAGCAACAAGGCCCCCGAGCAGCTTATTAAACTGCTCGGGGGTCTTTTAGTTTAAAGCGACCTGGTGGGCGGTCTTTATACCGGCAAACAAAAAGGGGTACCGACCAACGTCGATACCCCTTACAAGCCACGATGTCAGCGCGCACAGTGCCGAGCGCACGGCCCGCACGCCTACTTGCGAGAATTGCTCAGCTTATTGATCAGCGCCTCGAGACGCTCGCCGTCCTCGGCCGTCTGGGCAATAACCAAAATCGTATCGTTGCCGGCAAGCGAGCCAAGCACATCGGGCAACTCTGCCGCATCAACGGCGGCGGCGATGCCGGAAGCCGTGCCAGGCTGAGCCTTGATCATAACCAGATTATCGGTACGCAGAACGCCCGTTACGAGCTCGGAAACCATACGCTGCAGATGCAGGTCCTCTGCCAGAACATAGATGCCCTCAGGGAGCTTACGCAGCCCCATATCGGCAATATCGCGAGAGACAGTCGCCTGCGTGCAATCAAAGCCCATAGCACGGAGCTCATCGACCAGCACGCGCTGCGTGCGGACGTCCTTATTGCGCACAATATCTCTAATGGCATCCTGGCGCCCATTGCGTTTTTTAGCCATACAAACCCTCTCTCCAAAAGATGGCGGAGACAATCAATCAGTGATTGAATAGTTTAACGCTATTTGAAGGCTTTTGTGTATAAGAACGCATTTCGAAACAATTCTATGCAAGTTTGTTTCGTAATGAGCCGTTTAGGCGGTTTTTGTGCCCGTCCGGTTAAGAAAAGCTGCCAGATGCGTACACATCACGCAGCGCGCGGGCTTGGCGCTGGCAATCGGCCCAAACAACAGACCGAGTCCCCGATGGTTGTCCTTGAGCGCGGCGACCATCTGACGGGTTCGAGGCGCATCGAGCATATCACGCATGCGGGCGGAACGCTCGATTGACGACACCCCATGCGGGCTCAGACACAAATTCTCGATGCAGGCGACCAGTCCGGCAAAGTAGAACTTTTGGCTTGCCAGCTTGAGCCGACCACCGCTATCTGCTTCCGAGAGTGAGTCCGCAAGCTCGTCGAGCGCTCGGGTGTCATCGGATACCCTGGCATACATGGTGGGATCAAAGGCATCTGTAAGCTTAGGTGCCGCCGCGTGGAAACAAGCATCGCCGAGGCCGGACACGCATCGTGCCTGCGAGAGCGCATATGCCATAAACTCAACCGTACAGTACGCCTTGCCGCGCGACAGGCATGCCTCAAACAGCGGACGGCTATACATCGCGCCAGAGGTCTGAGCGACTAGGCCGCCCAAAATCAACTGGGGCAGCCCAGTCACCATAGAAGACTCGTCTTCTATGGCAATAGAGGCAGCATCCAAGACGCGCGAATGGCGCTCTCGATGTGCATCATAGCGGTCGAGCGACACCGTGGGGAACACTATGTCTGCCGCAGTATCGCACGCGGTATCGACCATCTTGGAAAGGGACTGCGGAGCAAACCACTCATCGGCGTTCATAGCGATGATTTGAGAGCCGCGCGAGGCATCAAAACCGGCACGAAGACAAGCGCCGCGCTTCGCGTCCTCGACGTCAATCAAATCAATATGGATGTCCCTGTCGGCAGCAACTTGAAGCGAATGGCGCACACCGGGCGCAGCATCGCGGCAGGCAACGACAATCTGCAAATCGTAGAGATCTTGGTTCTGGATACTCTCGAGCGCACGCATCGCATAGCTGGGCGAACCTTCTACCACAAGGATCACCGAAAGTCGCGGATGCGAGCCACGTCGAACCAAGTTATCCGTCCTCTCGACAGCAGTGAATCAAACTGTCGTTCATGGTACACCCCGGCAATAAAAGCAATGAGACACCGGTTGTATTGCACGCCAAGAACAGATGTTGCACACGCGCAGCCCACAGATGACAGGTGTCGACGCACGACGCGTCGAGCCCTCCCCTAGTCGAGCACGACAAGCTCGGCGGGATCGTAATCCACGCCCATAAACGTAAGGCCGCAGGCAGGAGCCGTGGGGCCCGCAGCGGTACGGTCGCAAGCATCGATGACCTCACGCATCCACTCAGGTTCACGGCGATGCATACCAATCTCGACAAGCGTGCCCACGATCGTACGGACCATCGAATGCAGAAACGCATTGCCCTCGATGGTGAACGTCAGGATGTCCTCGCCAAACGCAACCTCATGGCCAAACTCGGCACGCATCACGCAGCGATGCGTGGGCTTGCCAACGGCCGAGGCAACCTTGCAAAAGCTTTTAAAGTCCTGCTCGCCCAGCAGCGCGGGGCAGGCAGCAGACATAGCCTCAACATCCAAGGGATAGCGATGCCACCACACGGCACCGCGGGACAGCACGGGGCGCGCATCTCGATCGGCAATACGGTACGTATACGTACGGGAACGCGCGTCAAAACGTGCAGAAAAGCCTTTACGGGCCTTGTAGACCTCGTTGATGGCGATATCTTTGGGCAGCAGGGCATCCATAGCCCGCAGCCACCTACGGCGCGTACAAGCGAGCTCAGTGTCCGTTACGGGCACGCTGATGTACTGAGCCACGGCATGCACGCCGGCATCGGTACGACCCGCGCACGTCAGATCGATCGGACGGCGAAGCAGCGTCTCGATGGCTCGACGCAGCTCACCCGCAACCGTCATCTGTCCCGGCTGCTCGGCAAATCCGCTATACGACGAGCCATCATAGGCCACGCGAAATACGAGCGTGGCGTCAAGCTCGGAAATCGAATTGAAATCAGACGGCGCAGTCATGGGCGCTCCCAACAAACAAGTAACGGTATCGCGACAAAAAAAGAGGGGTACGCGAACGTACCCCTCGAATATAGCCTATGCAGACGGAATGTCTACTCAGCGGTCTCCTCAGCAGGAGCCTCCTCGACAGCCTCGACCTTCTTGGGAGCAGCGGCCTTCTTGGGGGCCGGAGCAGCCTTCTTGGCCTTAGGCGTGCAAGGCTCGGTGACGAGCTCCATGATAACGATGGGAGCGTTGTCGCCCTTACGGTTACCGAGCTTCATGATGCGGGTGTAACCGCCGTTGCGGTCCTGCCACATGCCCTGAGCAGCCTTGTCGAAGATCTCGGCAACGAGCTGCTTATCGCCGAGCTTGGCGATAGCCAGACGACGAGAGTGCAGGTCGCCCTTCTTGGCCCAAGTGATGATCGGATCGACGACCGAACGCAGCGCCTTAGCGCGGGTCTCGGTGGTCTTGATGCGGTCGTTCTCGAAGAGGGCCTTAGCAAGGCTCTTCTTCATGGCCTTGGTGTGGCTCGCATCGGTGCCGAGCTTCAGGCCCTTCTTAACGTTGTGACGCATGGTCTAGTTTCTCCTCAAATATGCGAAGCATTAAGCCTTCAGGCTCAGGCCCATGGACTCAAGCTTGTCCTTCACTTCCTCGATCGACTTAACACCGAAATTACGGATGTTGAGCAGATCGTTCTCCGAGAACTCAACGAGCTGACGGACCGAGTGAATGCTGGCGCGCTTAAGGCAGTTGTAGGAACGGACGGAAAGGTCCAGATCCTCGATCTGCTTGTCCAGCTCGGCGTTGTCGTTGGTGACCTCGGGAGCGAAGATCGAAGCCTCCTCCTCGACCTCGGGGGTCTCGGCAAGGTTCATAAAGGCGGCCATATGCTGGTTGATGATATTGGCAGCCTGGACCACGGCGTCGCGCGGGGCGATGGAGCCGTTGGTCTCGATCTCGAGGACAAGGCGGTCGTAGTCGGTGTGCTGACCGACACGGCAAGCCTCAACGAGCTTGGCGCAACGGGAAACCGGCGAGTACAGCGAGTCGACGTGGATCACACCGATGGGATCGTTGTCGCGCTTGTTGGCCTCGCCAGAAACATAGCCGCGGCCATAGCCGATGCGCATGCTCATGGTGAGATGGCCACCCTCGGTGAGCGTAGCAATGTGCTGCTCGGGGTTGACCAGCTCAAACTCGGACGGAATAAAGAAGTCCGCACCGGTGACCTCGCAGGGGCCGTCAACCGAAATGGTGGCGGTCGCCTCGTCGGTCGTGCCGAGAGCCCTGAAGACAAGACCCTTGACATTCAGGACGATGTCGGTGACATCCTCGACCATGTTAGGGATGGTCATGAACTCGTGCTGCGCACCATCGATCTGAATAGCCTCGACGGCGGCACCCTCGAGCGAGGACAGAAGAACGCGACGAAGGGAGTTACCCAGCGTATCGCCGTAGCCACGCTCGAGCGGCTCGACGGAGACACGAGCAGACGTCTCGTTGATCTCTTCGACCTGAACCTGAGGCCTAATGAATTCTGACATGTATTACCTCCAGCCTCAGCAGCCCGGATGGACTACTTAGAGTAGAGCTCGACGATGAGCTGCTCGTTGATATCACCGCTGATCTGCTCACGCGTCGGCAGAGCGAGCACGTTACCAGACAGCTTCTCGATATCGACCTCGAGCCAGCCAGGGACCTCAAAGCGCTCGGAGGAAATCAGGGCCTCCTTGATGGGGAGGAGGTCACGGAACTTCTCGCCGACAGCGACGACGTCGCCGGCCTTGACGCGGTAGGACGGGATGTCCACGCGCTTGCCGTTCACGGTGAAGTGACCGTGACGGACGGACTGACGAGCCTCTTTGCGGGTGCGGGCGAAGCCAAGACGGAAGACGACGTTGTCGAGGCGAGACTCAAGGATGATCATGAGGTTCTCACCGGTGACGCCGTTCATCTTGCGGGCCTTGTTGAAGTAGCCGTGGAACTGCTTCTCCAGAACGCCATAGATGAACTTGACCTTCTGCTTCTCGCGCAGCTGCATGCCGTACTCAGATTCCTTGCGACGGCGCTTGGGCTGACGGATAGATTCCTTCTTGCTGCTGTAACCGAGCTCAGCGGGATCGATCCCGAGCTGACGGCAGCGCTTAAGAACAGGAGTCCTGTCGATTGCCATATTGATACGATCCTTTCAGTTACACGCGGCGACGCTTCTTGGGGCGGCAGCCGTTGTGCGGAATGGGGGTCTTGTCCTGGATGCTCGAGACCTCGAGGCCAGCAGCCTGGAGGGAGCGAATGGCGGTCTCACGACCGGAGCCGGGGCCCTTGACGAAGACGGAAACCTTCTTCATACCGTGCTCCATGGCCTGCTTGGCAGCAGCCTCGGCAGCCATCTGGGCAGCGAACGGCGTGGACTTACGGGAGCCCTTGAAGCCCACCTGGCCAGCCGACTTCCAGGAAATGACGTTGCCCTGGGGATCGGTGATCGAAACGATCGTGTTGTTGAACGTAGAACGAATGTGAGCCTGGCCCACGGAAATGTTCTTACGGTCCGCGCGCTTCAGACGGGCAGCGCGAACGTTCTTCTTAGCAGTAGCCATCTATCTAGCGCTCCTTATTTCTTCTTCTTAGCACCGATCTGACGCTTCGGGCCCTTACGGGTACGAGCGTTAGTGTGGGTGCGCTGGCCGCGGACCGGGAGGCCCTTGCGGTGACGAAGGCCGCGGTTGCAGCCGATGTCCATAAGGCGCTTGACGTTCTGGTTGCGTTCACGGCGGAGGTCGCCCTCAACCATGATCTGGTTCTTATCGATATAATCACGGATGGCGTTAACCTCATACTCGGTGAGGTCCTTAACGCGCGTATCCACGTTAACGTTGCACTCGACGCAGATCTTCGTCGCAGTGGTGCGGCCGATGCCGTAAATGTAGGTCAGACCGATCTCAACGCGCTTCTCACGCGGGAGGTCGACACCATTAATACGGGCCAACGTAGTCTCCTCTCTTAACCCTGACGCTGCTTATGACGGGGGTTCTCGCAAATGACGAGGACCTTGCCATGGCGCCTAATGATTTTGCACTTATCGCACATCTTCTTGACCGAAGGACGTACCTTCATCGTTCTTCCTTTCGGTAGCGCTCAAACTACTTCCCTACTATCTACTCGCCCAGCCGCAGGCGTTTAAAACTATGGCTGGTCTTCACACACAATCCGACCGTAGGTTGAGCTAAGCCTGCAGTCGGAAATGGAGTGCGTGTATGCGTGCCGCTATTTGTAGCGATAGGTGATGCGGCCGCGGGTCAGGTCGTACGGGGAAAGCTCCACGACAACCCTGTCACCGGGGAGAATACGGATGTAATTCATTCGGATCTTGCCAGAAATGTTGCACAGAACCGAATGACCGTTCTCGAGCTCAACCTTAAACATGGCATTGGGCAACGGTTCCTTTACCGTACCCTCGAGCTCAATTGCGTCTTCCTTCTTCACAAGCAATCATCTTTCTCTAGAAAACGACAGCGATTGAGTATTTTACAACACGTATGCACGCATCGTAATAACTTCGTAATGGCTCCACAACTAAGTGGAGCTTGTTACATTTGAAATGTTAAGGCGTGCATTTGACGCAAGTCCTACATTTCACCGCCCTGCAAGGAACACCAAGCACCTTGCGCGTCGGTGGTGAGAATCACCGGACCGTCATTGGTGATGGCGACGGTGTTCTCGTAGTGCGCGGCGGGCAGGTGGTCGTTGGTCGTAACAATCCAACCGTCGGAGCCCGTGCTCACATGGTTGGAACCCATCGTAACCATCGGCTCGATGGCAATGACCATGCCGGCCTGGAGGCGAACGCCCCTCCCCTTCTTTCCATAGTTAGGAACGTTGGGGTCCTCGTGCATCACGCGGCCAATGCCATGGCCCACATAGTCACGAAGCACGCCGTAACCGTGAGACTCGGCGAGGGACTGAACGGCATAACCGACATCCCCGATATGGTTACCGGGAACAGCCTGCTCGATGGCAGCCTTAAGGCAATCGCGCGTAACCTCGCACAGGGCCTTGGCCTCGGGCGTGGGGGTGCCGACGAAAAACGTCCAAGCGTTATCGCCGACCCAACCGTCGACAACGGCTCCCGTATCGATGGAGATGATATCGCCATCGCGCAGAATCATGTCGGGGTTGGGAATGCCGTGGACCACGGCATCGTTGATCGATGCGCAAATGGTCCCCGGGAACCCGCCGTAACCCTTAAAGGCCGGCGTGCCGCCATGCATGCGGATAATCTGCTCCGCGAGCTGATCGAGCTCAAAGGTCGAAACGCCGGGACGAACCATGGCTCCAACGTGGCGGAGCGCCATCTTAGATAGCGCTCCTGCCTTCTTCATCTGCTCGATTTGCGTTGCAGACTTAATCTTGATCATAGACCGAGAGCCTCTTTGACATCCCCGTACACGGTCTCGCGAGCCTGGTCACCGTTGACCGACTTGAGCAGACCCTGGCCACGATAGTAGTCGACGAGCGGGCTCGTGGACTTCTCGTAGACGTCGAGACGGTTCTTGATGGTCTCGGGCTTGTCGTCGTCGCGCTGATACATCTCGCCTGCGCACTTGGGGCAGGTAGCATCGGCAGCGGTGCCGGTGTAACCGCAGGCGCGGCAGGTGCGACGCGAAGACAGACGATCGATAATGACCTCGGGGGCCACATCGACCAGAAGGGCACAGTCGATCTCGCGACCCATGGCGGAGAGCTCGGAATCGAGCGTCACAGCCTGGGCGGTGTTGCGCGGGAAGCCGTCGAGGATGAAGCCCTGCTGGGCGTCATCGGCGGCAAGGCGCTCCTTGACAAGGTCGATCACGAGCTGGTCGGGAACGAGCTCGCCAGCGTCCATGTACTTCTTAGCCTGAATACCAAGCTCGGTGCCACCCTTGACGGCAGCACGCAGCAGGTCGCCCGTGGAAATGTGAGCGACGCCAAACTCGGCGACGAGCTCCTGTGCGACGGTGCCCTTGCCGGCACCCGGAGCTCCGAGCAATACGAGGTTCATGAGCAATCCTCCTCTAGCCTATTTAAAGAATCCATCGTAATCATACATCTTGATCTGGCCTTCGAGCTTATCGACCGTGTCGAGCACGACGCCGACCATGATGAGGATGGACGTGCCGCCAAATGCCTGGATCAGATGGTTACCCGTGAAGGAGAAGATGATCGAAGGCACGATGGCGATGAGCGCCAAAAAGACAGCGCTGGGAAGCGTAATCTTGTTGAGCGCGTTCTTGATGTAGGCCGCGGTAGCCCTACCCGGACGCACGCCCGGAATAAAGCCGCCCTGCTTCTTAAGGTTATCGGCCGTGTCATCGGGGTTGAACACCATGGAGGTGTAGAAGTACGCGAAGAACACGATGAGGACAACGTTAAGCACCCAGTTGAGCCAACCGGTCGAAAGCGCAGAGGCAACTGCCTGAATCCAGCCGATGCCGGGGAAGAACACGGCAATCTGAGCCGGGAAGTACAGCAGCGCCGAAGCGAAGATGATCGGCACGACACCCGCGGTGTTGACCTTGATGGGCAGGTAGGTGGTCTGGCCACCCATCATGCGACGGCCCACGACGCGTTTGGCGTAGGAGACCGGGATGCGGCGCTGGCCGCGCTCAAGGAAAACGATCAGCGGGATAACCAGCAGGATGATGGCGCAGATGATCACCATGGTGATGATGCCACCGGCATTGCCCTCGGTGCTGGAGAAGATCGCCTGCGGCAGGCCGGCCATGATGTTCGCAAAGATGATCAGCGACATGCCATTACCGATACCGCGCTGGGTGATGAGCTCACCAATCCACATGATCAGCATAGCGCCCGCAGTGAGCGTGCCGACGATCATGAGGTCGAAGATGATCTCGGGAGCGCCGGCGCCATTGAAGCTGATGCCGAAGCTCTTAAAGAGGAAGAGGTAACCCACGGAGTTGAGGACTGCCAGAGCCAGGGTGAGATAACGCGAATACTGCGTAATCTTGGTCTGACCGACCTCGCCCTCGCGGGCAAGCTCATGCAGGGAAGGCACGACGGCCTGGAGCATCTGGAGGATGATCGAGCTCGTGATGTAAGGCATGATGCCCAGCGAAAACACCGACACATAGCTCAACGCGCCGCCAGAGAAAAGATTCAGGAGGGCCATAGCACCTGCGGCGACCGAATTGTTATCGGTCGAGAAAAGGCCCAGCATCCCCTGGAAGGGAATGCCGGGCACAGGAACGTGCGCACCAATGCGGTACACGACGAGCATAGCTATGGTAAAAAGAATCTTTTCGCGCAATTCTTTGATGCGGAAAGCATTCTTAAGACCATTTAGCACGGCAGCTCGACCTTTCCGCCGGCGGCCTCGATCTTGGCCTGCGCAGAAGCGCTGACCTTGTCGACCTTGACCGTGAACTTCTTGGTGAGCTCACCATTGCCGAGCACCTTGACGGGCTCGAACTCGCTCTTGGTGATGCGAGCGGCCTTAAGAGCGGCACCGTCGATCACAGCGCCGTCCTCGAACTTGCGCTCGAGACGCTCAACGTTAACAGCGGTGTACTCGATACGACGGGGGTTGCGGAAGCCCGGAAGCTTGGGCAGGCGCATAGCCAGCGGAGTCTGGCCACCCTCGAAGCCGGCACCCTTGGTGCCGCCAGAGCGGGAACCCTGGCCCTTCTGGCCGCGGCCAGAAGTGGTGCCGTGACCCGAAGAATTGCCACGGCCAACGCGCTTGCGGTTCTTGGTGGAACCGGGCGCGGGAGTAAGATCGTGAAGCTGCATTTGCTACTCCTCTACAATCTCGACAAGGTGCTTGACCTTGAAGATCATGCCGCGGACGGACTCGTTGTCAGCAATCTCGCGAACCTCGCGGATCCTGTGGAGACCGAGGGCACGGACAGTACGGACCTGGTCCTGCTTGCAACCGTTGGTGCTGCGGACCTGCTTGATCTTGATGGTGTCAGCCATGCTTAGTTCTCCTTACCGACGAACATCTCGGAGACCGTCAGGCCACGGCGAGCCGCGACGTCCTCAGGGCTGGAGAGCTCCTTGAGGCCCTCGACGGCAGCCTTGATGATGTTGAGGCCGTTGTCGGTACCGAGGGACTTGGACAGGACGTTCTTGATGCCAGCAAGCTCGAAGAGGGGACGCACAGCGCCGCCGGCGATAACGCCGGTACCCTCGACAGCGGGCTTAATGATGATGCGGCCGGCACCAAAGTGGCCGAGAACCTCGTGCGGGATGGTGCCCTGCTCGGTCACCGGCACGTGGAACATGTTCTTCTTGGCATCGAGAGACGCCTTGGAGATGGCCATGGGCACCTCAGCGGACTTGCCCATGCCAACGCCGACGTTGCCCTTGCCGTCGCCAACGACGACGAGAGCGACGAGGCTCATGCGACGACCACCCTTGACGGTCTTCGACACGCGGTTGATGTAAACGACGCGCTCCTCGAACTCGGAGGCCTCGCGCTGCTGCTTCTGATTACGAGCCATGTGCTACATACCTCCTAGAACTCGAGACCGGCGGCACGAGCACCGTCGGCGAGGGCCTTGACGCGGCCATGGTAGATACGGCCACCGCGATCGAAGGCGACCTTGGTGATGCCGGCCTCGATGGCGCGCTTGCCAACGAGCTGACCGACCTTCTCCGCAGCCTCCTTGTTCGAGGTGTGGGTGCCCTTGAACTCGGCCTCGAGGGTCGAGGCAGAGACGAGCGTCAGGCTGGAGCCCTTGCTGTCGTCGATGATCTGGGCATAGATGTTGGCGTTAGTACGGGTCACGCGAAGACGCGGACGCTCGGAGGTACCCGAGACCTTGCCGCGAACACGACGCTGACGACGCTTGAGGCCTTCCAGCTTCGCCTTATGCTTGTTCATACGTAAACTCCTAAAAAGGTTGATCTTGCCAGCACCTGACGGGGTGCTGGTCTTATGCGAGTAAGTCGGTTACGACTACTTGGCGGCCTTACCCAGCTTGCGGCGGATGTGCTCGCCAACGTAGTGGATACCCTTGCCCTTGTAAGGCTCGGGAGGACGATGGCCGCGGATCTCAGCGGCGATCTGACCGACCTGCTGCTTGTTGATACCCTTGACGTTCACGTGGGTGTTGTCGGGAACCTCGAAGGTGATGCCCTCGGGAGCCTCGACGATCACGGGGTGCGAGAAGCCCAGGGAGAACTCGAGGTTCTTGCCCTTCTGCTGCACGCGGTAACCGACACCGGCGAGCTCGAGCTTCTTCTCGAAGCCCTCGGAAACGCCAACAACCATGTTGTGGATGAGGGCGCGGGTGAGGCCGTGGCGGGCACGGGTCTCACGCTCGTCGTCGGGACGGGAAACGGTGAGGACGTTGTCCTCGACGTTGATAGCGAGCTTCTCAAAGACATCGAGCTCGAGCTGGCCCTTGGGGCCCTTGACGACAACGTTGTTGCCGTTGACTGCCACTTCGACTCCGGCGGGAATCTGGACAGGCTTATTACCGATACGAGACACGGTGATCTCCTTTCCTTCTACCTACCGAGCGAATTACCAGACGTAAGCGATGATCTCGCCGCCGACGTTGTGCTTGCGAGCATCGCGGTCGGTCATGACGCCATGGCTGGTGGAAATGATGGCGGTACCAAGGCCACCGCGGACGCGGGGCATGTCGGCAACGCCGGTGTACTTACGTAGGCCCGGCTTGGAAATGCGGCGGATGCCGTTGATGACCTTAGCCTTCTTGGGACCATACTTAAGCGTGATGTGCAGAGTCTTCTGGGGAACGGTGTCCTCGACATCGTAGCCCTCG
The DNA here is from genome assembly GCA_900553415.1 of uncultured Collinsella sp. Classification (GTDB taxonomy): domain Bacteria; phylum Actinomycetota; class Coriobacteriia; order Coriobacteriales; family Coriobacteriaceae; genus Collinsella. The sequence continues at coordinate 17,851 of USDH01000012.1, forward strand.
ATGTAGCCCTCCTCGTGCAGAACACGAGCGATCTCGACGAGCTTCTTGCTGCTCGGCATGGAGACCGTGGCCTTGTTCACAGAGTTAGCGTTACGGATGCGCGTAAGCATATCTGCGATCGGGTCTGTAAGGTTCATACAGATTCTCCTTCGTTCTTGATGAACACGTGCTCTTGGTTCTTCGCCGCCCTTAACGGCAAAGCCTTTTTAGCGCGTTTTCCCTGTTCCAAACTGATGCTTGAAACGCTGGTAGTGACTTACCAGCTGGCCTTCTTAACGCCGGGAAGCTCGCCCTTGAGTGCAAGCTCGCGGAAGCAGACACGGCACAGGCCGAACTTGCGGTACACAGAGTGCGGACGGCCGCAGCGCTGGCAGCGCGTGTACTCACGAGTAGAGAACTTCTGCTTGCGATTGCACTTGACGATCATCGATGTCTTAGCCACTTATATCCTCCTCACATAGAGTATTGTTCGCCCCAAGCGCCGCCCCCTTCTGGGAACGGCGCTCATAGGGCAGGTGAACCTATTTCTTGAACGGGAAACCGAAGGCGTCCAGAAGGGCCTTGGCCTCCTCATCGGTGTTGGCGGTGGTCACGAAAGTGATGTCCATACCACGCTGGTGATCGACGGAGTCGAAGTCGATCTCGGGGAAGATGAGCTGCTCGGTGACGCCCATGGAGAAGTTACCACGGCCGTCGAAGCTCTTGGCGGAGATGCCGCGGAAGTCGCGGATACGGGGGATCGCGACGGAGGTCAGGCGATCGAAGAACTCCCACATACGGTCGCCACGCAGGGTAACCTTGCAGCCGATCGGCATACCAGCGCGCAGGCGGAAGGTAGCGATGGACTTGCGGGCACGGGTGATCATCGGCTGCTGGCCGGTGATGGCGCGCAGGTCGCGCACGGCACCGTCGATGGCCTTGGAATCGGTAGCGGCCTCGCCGACACCCATGTTCACGACGATCTTCTCAAACTTGGGGATCATCATGACGTTCTCGTACTGGAACTTGTCCTGAAGCTGCTGCTTGACCTCGTTGTTGTACTTGGTCTTCAGACGCGGCACATACTTCTCTTCTGCCATTGTTCACTCCTTCTTGGGGTTTTAAGCACGGGGCGTGGCCACGATGGGTTGTCCTCGTGCCTCCTGGCTGCATCCGCGCCGCTCATGGCATTTCGCGGTTTGGACTCGACGCAGCAGGAGCCGACAAAACAATCGGTACTATACGCGCATCGGGAGCGTATTTCCAGAAAAACCTCGTCTGCCTGCACAACTCCACAACTCCCCCGCACAAATGGGTCCCAACAAGCAGTTGCGGTGAAATAGGGACTGTTGAGCGGCCTAACAGGCTTAAACAATCCGTATTTCACCGCAACTTATTGGTGGGGATGCGATTAGCGCTTGCGGGGGACGAGCTTGGTGCGGCGCAGGTGGATCATTTCGGCGGCTATGGAGATGGCGATCTCCTCGGGGTCCTCGGCTTCGATGGCGACACCGATCGGCAGGTGCAGCTCGTCGATCTGGTCCTGCGCAAAGCCCTCCTGCTCCAAGCGGGCCCGCACAAAGGCCGTCTTGCGGCGCGAACCCAAGCAACCCAGATAGGCAGGCTTGGCGCGCATGGCCTGAATCACCACATCGATATCGGACTTGTGGCCTGCTGTTGCCACGACCACCAAGTCGCGCGGGCCGATGGGGCACTGCTCAGCAAGGTTCTTGTAGTCGACCAGACGACGATCGTAGACACCGGGCACCCATTCGGGCGTCAGCGTGCCGGGGCGGTCATCGCACGCCACGACGGCAAAGCCCGCCGCCGTGAGCACGCGTGCCGTCGCGGCGCCCACGTGCCCGCAGCCAAAGATGTAGGTCAGACCCTCGGGGCAGAGCGTCTCGATGTGCGCCGGGGGAATCTCGGAGGCAGCGTTGGTATAGGTGACCTTACTCCCCTCCTCCACCAGCGAAAGCCCGGGGCAGCCCGCAATGGTGCGGCGCGATTCCTCGCCATGGTATTCGGCAACATCGCCTTCGAGCGCGTTTGCGATAAACGGCTCAAAATCGATGGTGAAGTCGCCGATGCGTCGATACGCCAAGACGTCGGCAACCGACTGGAGCAACGGTGCCTGGGTCGCATCCAGATGCAGGTAGCACAGGCAGATAGCTCCGCCGCAGATCATGCCGGTATCGGAGTTCTCGCCGCCCATGGTGTAGCGGACCAGACGCGATTTACCCCCGGCCAGCAGCTCGCGAGCCTCGTCCAGCGTAAAGAGCTCGATTTTGCCGCCGCCGATGGTGCCCGCTTGGCTGCCATCGGCAAAGACGGCCATCCAGGCGCCCACACCGCGCGGCGATGACCCTGCCGTGCCGGCAACTACCACCAGCTCGCACGTCTTACCGGCCTTCAGAGCGCCAAGCGCAGCATTCACCACATCGAGCTTTTCCATTGCCGCCTTCTATCCTCTAAAGACATCGGTGAGCATAGCGAGTGCCTCGAGCACGCCGCCGCCGACCGACGTCGCCTTGTCCGAAATATAGTTGATATAGCTGGCGTCACCGCGCGGATCGACATCGGCGCATTTAAAGCCCTCAGTCACCTGCACGCCGTTCGCCAAAAGCCCGCGCAGACAGCCATCGATCTGCGTGCACATGGGCGAATCGCCCGCGTAGCCAATCACGTCTCCGGCGCTCACGATGTCGCCGATCGCGCGGTCGGACCGAAACACGCCGGCGGCGGGGCTGTGGATAACACGTTCCTTGCCATAGCCGGCGATAATGCCCGGCACGCCCGTGTTGGGCTGGGGCGAACCTTGGGTAATGACACGGCCGAGAAAATGCCCGCGCATGGTCTCGACCACGGCGTCGCAGTCAACCGGCGCGGTAAAGCCCGGCCCCACAGCGATGACGGCAGGCGCCATGTCGCGCGTGGTGCCCAAGTTGCGCTTAGCCAAAATCGCGTCGACCACAGCCGCGGGTTTCAGCTCGCCGAGCATCTTGGCCTGAGGGTCCACCACAACGGCGACGTCTCCAGCCTCGGTAATCTCAAGCGCCTCTGCCGGCGTCTGCGCCAAGCGAGCGCGAATGCCCTCGACCTCGACCTCGCCCAAGCGAATAGCCTCGCAAAAACTAATTGTGCGGCGGATGCACGTGGGAACCGCGATATCAGCCATGACAACTGACACGCCGGCGCGCACCAAGCGAGCGGCGACGCCCGTGGCGATATCGCCGGCGCCGCGAACATAAACGAGCATTCCCGGGGCACCTCCCTGTGCTACGGTTTGAGCAGAGCAAAAGCGGTTCGACCGCTACTCTGATGATTATTTATTATCACAGTATTATACGGCGGTGAACAGATGGAAACGGTTAGCGGCAATCTTGCCTCGGCGCTCAGGATCGAGCCGGGCATTACCGCGATTATCGGCAGCGGTGGCAAGTCGACCTTGCTAAAGACGCTGGGTCTTGAGCTCATGCGCG
>USDH01000013.1 GCA_900553415.1 uncultured Collinsella sp.
AATTCGTCGACGATGAGGTCGAGGCATTGCGGAAGCGCGCGGGCTCCAAAGACGCCCGAGTTGCTGGAGATGATCTCGCCATCGAACTGCATGCCCAGCGACGGGGTGCAGGTAATCTTGGCTTCCTTGGTCTGGATGATCTTGAACTGTGGGCGCCCGAGTACCTTGCCGGCGGGGTCAAGCGCAGTGGTGATCACAGTAGGCAGCAGCTGCACGGTGCGCACGGGTTCGATGACCGCAATGTCGACCATGCCATCGTTCATGCGGCAGTCGGGGAACAGGTTGATGTCGTTTTGGATGACCGAGGTGTTGCCGGCCATGCAGCAAATGCCGTCGAGCTCCTCGACAATGCCGTCATGCTCAATCGTAAAGTGCGCTACCGTAGGGTTGGGCGTGGCGAGCGCAGAGAGGAAGTAGGCGATCTCGCCGATGTCGTTTTTGGTGGGGGCGGCCTTCATCATGATCTCGGCGTCGAAGCCCGAGCCGGCGATGATGATGAAGCCGTGGCGCTTCTCGTTGCCGTCCTCGTCGAGCCAAAAGAGCTCGCCCATGTCTACTTTGACCGTGCGACCGGCGCGGCAAGCCTTGGCAAGCGCCGCTGCCTCGGGGGCATTACCGATGTTGTTAAAGAACAAGCAGGCTGTGCCGGAGGGGAAGACGAGCGTGGGGACACCGCATCCGCGCATCTGATCGAGCACGTTGGAGACGGTGCCGTCGCCGCCCGAAACGACCACGCGGTCAAACTCGCGCACGTCTGCCACGGCGTCCTCGGGCTCCATGCCATCGCCGATAAAGCGCATCACGACCTCGTCGCCGCCCTGCGCGAGGGCGTGCGTGAATGCGTAGATTTCATCTGAGCTGGGGCCCGATGCCGGGTTGTGGATGATAAGGCAGCGCATACTTACGTTCCCGTTCTGTGACTAACCGAGTATAGTTGTAAGGCAATGCCGATATCCTACCCGTGTTTTTCGGGCCTAACCTTATTCGATGGGTTGATATGTACATTTCCACACATCAGGCTCTACTCGACTTTTGCCAGCGCGCCCGCGAATTCGACGCGATTGCCGTCGATACCGAGTTTTTGCGCGAGCGCACGTTCCATCCGCGTCTGTGTTTGGTTCAGATTGCCACTCCTGCCGAGAGCGTAGCGGTCGATCCCCTGGTAATCGACGACCTATCGCCGCTGGCCGAGCTTATGGCCGACGAGAGCGTGACCAAGGTCTTCCACGCCTGCTCGCAGGATATGGAGGTCATGCTTCATACCGTAGGCGTGCTGCCGCGTCCGATTTTTGACACGCAGGTGGCCGCCGCCTTTTTGGGCGAGCGCCAGCAGATTTCCTACGGCGCGCTCGTACAGACGTTTTGCGGCGTCTCGCTGCCCAAGACCGAGTCGCTGACCGACTGGTCGCGTCGCCCGCTGACCGATAAGCAGATTGAGTACGCGATCGATGACGTCAAGTACTTGATCGTCGCCTATACCGAGATGATGAGTCGCCTGCGCGAGCTGGGCCGTGTGGACTGGGTGCTCGACGAGTTGCGCCCGCTGGCCGACGAGTCGCACTATCGCGCCGATCGCCACGAGGCGTTCCGCAAGGTCAAACGCATCAATTCGTGCAGCCGTCACCAGCTGGGTATCGCGCGCGAGCTCGCCGCCTGGCGCGAGGATCGCGCCGAGCGCCGCAACATCCCGCGCAAGTGGGTCATGTCCGACGACACGCTGCTGGCGCTCGTCAAGCGCAACCCTGTGCGCGTTGAGGAGTTCCGTAGCATTCGCGGTACTGATCAGTTGGGGGAGCGCGACGTGGATGGCGCGCTCATGGCCATCAAGCGCGGCGCGAGCTGCCCGCACGATCGCCTGCCGCTCATGGTGCGCGGGCATCGCCAGATCTCTCCGGAGCTGGAGAGCGTGACGGATCTCATGTATGCGCTCATTCGCCTGGTTGCTGAGCGCTCGGGCGTGGCGACCTCGGTCATTGCCTCGCGCGATGACCTGGCCGACTATATTGAGCATCCCGAGCAGAGCCCCCTGCGCGAAGGTTGGCGCTTTGAGCTTGTGGGTTCGCGTCTGGACGATCTGCTCTCGGGCAATATGGGGCTGACGGTGAAGGACGGCAAAATTGAATTGCTATAGGTATATAGTTACGCGGTTTTACCAAACCGCGTAACAGCTCGACGCTGCAAACGGCCGAGAGCGGCAATCTGACGTTCAATCGTCGCTCGCGTACCAAAGTACGCGACGCTTCTCTTTCACGTCACCTTGCTCGCTCTCGACCGTTTTCGCTGACATTGCCAAAACATCGATGTTGATTTGCTGGTCAGTCGAGTGGGTAGAATGCCTCCAACGTGTAACTCGATTCGGAGGAATTCGCATGCCCTATTACTATGGATATGGCTTTGGCATCGACCCGCTGTACCTGCTGGTTGTTCTTGTTTGTACAGTGCTCGGTCTTGCCGCGCAGAGCTATATCAACTCGACGTACAAAACCTGGTCCAAGGTTCGCTCGGACGGCGACACGGGCGCTGCGGTCGCGCGCCGCATGCTCGACGCCAACGGCTGCAATGCCGTGGGTATCAAGGGCGTCGCTGGTGAGCTCACCGACCACTACAACCCGCAGGATAACAACCTGTACCTCTCGGACGCCAACCGTTCGGGCGGCTCGGTTGCAAGCGTTGCTGTCGCTTGTCACGAGGCAGGCCATGCCGCGCAGCGTCAAAGTGGCTATGCCATGATGAAGGTGCGCACCGCTTTGGTTCCCGTCGTCAACTTTACCCAGAACACTTGGACCATCGTGCTGCTCATGGGCCTGTTCATGAACATTGCGGGGCTCACGACCCTCGCGCTGGTTTTCTTCTCGTTTAGCGTGCTGTTCCAGCTGGTTACGCTGCCGGTCGAGATTGACGCCAGTCGCCGCGCCGTGGCGTACATCGAGCAGTCGGGCATGAGTTCCAAGCAGGTCAACGGTGCCAAGAAGGTGCTGACGGCAGCCGCGCTCACCTACGTGGCTGCGGCGCTCACCTCGATTATTCAGCTGCTCTATCTTATGGCTCGCTACAACAGAAACTCCAACCGATAACAAATTGGGTCGCTGGGCGCCGCGGGGATTTGTGTCCCCGCGGCGCTGTACTATGTGTTGGACTTGAATTTGCGCAGGGCCGGAGCCCTTGTGCACGATGACGAAAGGAGGCTGCGTGGCAGGCTGGAATCTGACCGGCAATGCCGTTTCCGCCGAGTTCGACGGTTCGGACGAGCAGGAGCGTAAGGAACTCAGCGTGAGCCAGGCGGTAGAGATCGCCGCCGGTGCGCTCGATGCCATTCCGCAGCTGAGCGTTCTGGGCGAGGTCACGGGCTTCCGTGGCCCCAATGCCCGAAGCGGCCACTGCTACTTCCAGATTAAGGACGACTCGGCCGCCGTCGACTGCATCATCTGGAAGGGCGCCTATCTCAAGCGTACCTTCGATCTACGTGACGGCATGCAGGTGAGCTTTAAGGGCAGCTTCAATCTCTATAAGGCCACGGGCCGCATGAGCTTTGTCGCTCGCTCGTTTTCGCTGGCGGGGGAGGGTCTGCTGCGTCAACAGGTGGCGCAGTTGGCCGAAAAGCTACGCCGCGAGGGACTGATGGACGAGTCCCGCAAACGCCGCATTCCGGTGTTTTGCTCACGCGTGGCGGTCGTCACCTCGCTTTCCGGTGCGGTAATCGACGACGTCAAGCGTACGCTGCGCCGTCGCAACCCGCTCGTCGAGCTTGTCTGCGTGGGCGCCAAGGTCCAAGGCGAGGGTGCGCCGGCCGAGCTCATTGAGGGCTTGCGCCGCGCCGCTTCCATTACGCCGGCGCCCGACTGTATTTTGCTGGTGCGCGGCGGCGGCTCCTTTGAGGACCTCATGACCTTTAATGACGAGGAGCTTGCCCGCGCGGTGGCGGCTTGTCCTGTGCCCGTGGTGACCGGCATTGGCCATGAGCCCGACACCTCGATTTGCGACATGGTGAGCGACCGTCGCGCCTCCACGCCCACGGCTGCGGCCGAATCGGTGGCGCCGGCTATGACGGAGCTGGCTGATGTGCTCGAGGCGCGCCATCAGCGTCTGGGTGCCGCGATGGCATCGATGATTGGGTCGGCCCAGGTCGACCTGGAGATGCTCGATCAGCGCGGTCGCCGTGCCTGGGATACCTATACGGCTCGCTTGGGTGATGCGCTCGATGCCGCTGCGTGTCGCCCGTGCCTCAACGACCCCACATTTATGGTCGAGCGTCGCGAATCGGAGCTTGCGCTGACTGCCGATCGCCTGTCGGGCGCCATAGTACGCTCGGTCGGGACATTCCGCTCCAACTTTGAGCGCTTGCCCGAGCGTCTGATTACAAGCACCTCGGGGCTCGATGGTAAGCGCCATGCGCTCACGCTTGCGAGTTCCCGCCTAGAGCATCAAGGGCGCACGATGCTCAGCAAGCCAGCGTCCGACCTGAGCCGTGCGGCAGCGTCGCTCGATGCCCTGTCGCCGCTCAAAGTGCTTGCTCGCGGCTATTCCATCGCGTACAGCGATGATGGTGTGGCTACGAGTGCCAAGACCTTTAAGCCTGGCGACGCCATTCGCGTGCGCATGGCAGACGGCAACGTGGCAGCAACGGTCGATACGGTCGAGTAGACCGCGTTTCGCAGTGATAGACCCTTAGGAAAGGAAACAGATATGGCAGAGAAGACCCCGGTAGAGCAGCTTACGTACAAGCAGGCCTCGCAGGAGCTGGAGCTCATCATCCGCAGCCTGGAGTCGGGCGATATGGAGCTTGAGGAGTCGCTCGAGAGCTACACCCGCGGCGTCGAGCTCCTCAAAAGCCTGCGCACCCGCCTGTCCGATGCCGAGCAGAAGGTCTCGGTGCTCCTTAAGGACGTCGACGGCAACGACGTGCTCGCCGACGGCGAGGCCGCCAACACCGATGATAACCTCTCGTTCTAACCATCCCGCAGTCCACTTTGGGGTAGTCTTTTTGGGACGGGGCTTTTTTGACTACCTCTTGTCGGCTGCCTCGCCGAGCACTTGCGTTTGCGAAAAAGTAGTCAAAAAAGCCCCGTCGCAAAAAGACTACCCTGGTGGCTTGGCCATTGGAGGTGAATGTTGCTTGCCTTTTGGCGTGTTAGGTGAGTTGAGGCGCTATCGCTGGTCGATTTCACCGGGTTCAACCATTATTTCTAACGTGTGTAAATATTCATCTTGATTGTCAGATATGTATTCGCTTACATACCAGAATTCTAGAAGAGGCCCTGCGGCAATGAGATGATTCTGGTCCATGAATTCATTCATTTCCCTCCATATTGTCGGCGTTATTTCTGCAGGTCCGGTGGTTGTCCTGCAAAGATAGTCGCCTTCTGGGAAAATCTCGCCCCCTTTATCGTCGATTGATCCGAGTGAAAGCAGCGTCTTCTCTGCTACCAGGCAACCGTCGGCGCTTCTGCGCGATGGGTCAAGGATGAAGCATGGAACCGTGTGTATCGAATCGATTTCCATCCCGAGTTCTTTCATGCGCTTAATGGTGGCGTAGGGAATTATGTCGCCGCTTAGCTCATCCTCGCTTACGATGACATATCCTCGGGGTCCCTTATGAACCACCCTCGACTGTTTTTCCTCGCGTGCTCTTAACGACATGGATATGTTCTGCATGCAATGCTCGATCTTTCGGCGCCGTTGCGATAGTTTTGCTATGGCTGCGTCGATGCTATCAAGTTCGTTGCTGAACAGTTCAAAGCTCGTTTCGAGTGAATGGTTATCTAGGAAAGATCTGATTTCGCTAAGCGTGTAGTTCATATTGAGCATTGACATGATGATGTTGAGTCTGCCGAAATCGTCCTTCCTGTATTCACGGTAGGCATTCGCCCCGCGCTTTGGGGCAACTAAACCAATTGCCTCGTAATAGCGAAGAGTGTCTGCGCTTACGCCGTAGAGGCCGGCCGTCTGCTTGATATTAAGGGAAAACTTGCGTTCCATGTCACACCTTCCGACTGCCCTAGGGCCACTCAAAACCTTGGAGCTATTCTAATGTTTGTTACTCCGTCATTGTCGGGCAAGCGGTCGTTTTGACGAGGTGAACGGCCTTAAGCGCTTGGTATCCAGCTGGTATTCCATCGAAACACGTCGTTGACCTTTGACTTTCTCCAAATTCTAAGATGGTTTCAAGCCAGCTAGCTTAAATCATATCGATCTAGCATCTTAATTGTGAGGAAGGACAAGCAATGAAGGTCAAGACTAGGACGGGTATAGTTTCGGGCAAGACGCTCGAAAACGGGGTTGAAGCTTTTTTGGCATTCCCTATGCAAAGCAGCCGGTAGGTGATCTTCGTTGGCGTGCCCCTGAGCGCCTTGATGATTCCGATGAGGAAATTGAATGCGTGGAATTCGGGCATTCTGCCAGGCAATTTATCGATGAAGTTGAACTCGCTTCGCTTCATGAGCAAGGGGAGGATTGCCTGAGCCTTAACGTGTGGGTCAGGGGACACGCGCGCAAGAACCTTCCTGTCATGGTATATATCCATGGTGGTGCCTACTTCTCAGGTGGATCTGCCGACCCGCTATATAACGGCTCCAATTTTGCGGCAGCGAAGGATGTCGTTATTGTTTCGATTAACTACCGTCTGAACTTGTTTGGGTCGCTGCTGCTCGATTGCCTGCCGGGCGGAGAGGACTACAAAGACGCCGGCTATCTTGCCATTCTTGATCAAATCCGTGCGCTCGAGTGGGTGCATGAGAATATTTCGGCCTTCGGCGGTGACCCCAATTGTGTCACGCTTTTCGGTGAGTCGGCAGGCTCTTCCAGCCAGGCTCTTCTTTCCATATTGCCAGAGGCAAATAAGTATTTCCAACGTGCGATTTTGGAGTCCGGCCCTATCCAGCTTTATAAGACCCGCGAGCGCGGCGAGTACTTTGCTCGGGAGTTCGCCGAAATCATGGGATGCAAAACCGCCCAAGAGCTCTTAGCGAAGTCGGCAGACGAGCTCATTGAGGGCATGCAGGTGTGGTGCGATCGTCATACCTACGAAGTGTCGCTAATTTTCTCGCCGGTTTGCGACGGGTCTTTTCTTCCCAAGAAGCCGATGAAAGCCTGGGCGGAGGGCGCAGCCAAGGATATCGATATCATGATTGGATGTACCGAGGACGAGTTTACTTATTTCCATTTCTATTTCGATGACCTTCCCGGATTCTGGCACGGCCAATTCCCGATTCATTTTGATGATCAGATTGATATCGATTACTGGGAGCAAGCATATCGAAAGGCATGGCCTGAGCGCGATTTTGCCGAGAATTACACCAATTTTATGAACTCAACCGGTTTCTTTGTCGGCACCGACCTTATGGCTGAAGAGCAGTCGGCGTTTAAGCCCGTGTACAACTATTTGTTCCGTTATAAATCTCGTGTCGAGGGAATGGGTTCTTGCCACGCAATCGAGGTGCCGTTCGTTTTCAAGAATCTTGATACCGCGAGTGGTCTGATGTTTACGGGTGACAATCCTCCAGCGCATCTCGCGGATGAAATGAACGATGCGTGGTTCAGCTTTGCGAAGACGGGCAAACCGTTTGTTGAGGGCAAGGCACCATGGGACCCCTATACCGCTGAGAACCACATTCATATTGTAATTGACGAAAACGAGTGGAAGCCGGTGCATTCGCTGCATGCCAAAGAAGATTCGGTGTTCCGTCCTATGTACGAGGTGCTACTCAACGATTAGTGAAAGAAGCCGCAATGGAGTGGGCTAATTAGCCCCATTGAATTCAGCTTGAACTATCCCTGCGTAAGGAGAAAGAAATGGCTCAAGAAGAAAAGCTATCGGGTTATCGGTGGATGATCTTATTCGTAGTTTGCCTCATTTGCTTCATGGCAAACTTCATGCAATATCAGGTTTCAGCATGGGGTGTCGTCGTGATGACGACTCTCGGCATCGATGCCGGTGGGCTTACCAATCTCATGTTGATGCCGATGCTCACCGCTGTGTTTTTGTCGATTCCTGCAGGATCTCTTGCTGATCGCTACGGCGTTAAGCTTGTCGTGTCAATTGGCATGGTGCTTTCTGCTGTAGGCGGCTTTCTGCGTTATTTCATGATTAATGACTTTACCGTGCAGATCGTTTCGATGTTTATGATCGGCTTTGGCATTGCGGCGCTCAATGCCAATCTGGCAAAGGTGCTGGGTTCCTGGTTTAAACAGCAGACCTCCCTTGCCGTGGGAGTTTTCTATGCTGCTTCATGTGTGTCCATCGTGATAGCCCAGGCATTCAGCACTTATTTTCCTACGCTTGACGTGTCTTATCTGGTCGCTGCTATTGCCGAAGCTGTAACTGCTGCGCTGTGGATCTTCTTTATGAGGAACGTCCCGGAGGGCGAGCCCATGCCCGAGCCCGAGCCGGTTATGAAGTACATTAAGATTGCCGCTAAGTCGCGCGGCGTTTGGTGCATTGCCTTGGCTTATGGTCTTACCCTCGCTTCAACCACGGCATATTGCGCAATTCTGCCGTCTGCGCTTGAGCTCGTTCGCGGCGTTGATACTGCCACCGCTGGATCTATGGCAGCAATTATTACAGTTGGTAGCTTCTTTGCTTGTTTTGCGGGACCGGCTGCCGTCCTCAAGCTCGGCAAGAATAAACCGTTTCTCATTGTAACCACGGTGATTGCCGCCGTTGTAATGGTTGCAAACTGGTTTTTGCCGCTTGGCACTGTCATGTGGGTTGCTCTCGTCCTCAATGGTTTTATGACCGCTCTTTCTGGCCCCATTATTCAGGCAATGACTCCTGATCTTCCTGAGATTGGCGCGAAATATGCCGGTAGCGCTGGTGGAATAATCGGTACTGTCGGCCTTCTCTGCTCCTATTTTGTTCCCGTTATTGTTTCGTCTATTTCTGGTGACAATTGGACGTTGAACTTTACGATCGAATCGATTCTTTTCCTTGCGAGCGTTTTGCCTATTGCGATGTTGCCCGAGACTGGTGCGGCGGCAAAAGCCGAGATGCCTGAGACTTCTGAATTATAATTAATCGGTGTTTTGCCTGGTCGCGACCTCCAGTTGATATGGGGGTCGCGACCATTTTTAATGTGAGGTTGGTGCAATGGATGGTGAAGCGTGCGAAGTTGCGCACAAAGTTGAGCAAAAGCGGGCTTCGAGTGGTTACCGCTGGTTAATATTGCTGTTGACGTGTGGTCTCTGTTTTTTGGGCAACTTCATGCAGTATCAGGTCGCTGCCTATGCTACGGTCATCATGCCTCAGATGAATATCGACCCTGTCGGATTCTCATCTCTCTTTCTGGCGCCAATGCTTGCGGCGGTTTTCTTTAGTCTCCCGTTCGGATCACTTGGAGATAGGCTTGGGCCCAAAGTAGTGATACTTGGCGGGTTCTGTGTTTCTTTAGTCGGCGGCGCTATCAGAATTTTCACCCTATCGAACTATCCTGCTCAACTTGTCTCGATGTTTTGCATCGGCGTGGGGATGGCGGCATTGACTGCCAATAATGCAAAGACGCTTGGACTTTGGTTTGCAGATAAGACGGATGTTGCGATGGGCATTTACTATGCGGCGACTTGCTTTGGCATTGCGGCGGCGCAAGCGTCATCGGCGTTTATGTCTTCCGTGCTAATGGGCTATACAGTTGCAGAAGCGTTGTTGGTCGTTCTGACTATCTTCTGGGGTTTATTTGGTAAGAACGTACAGCATGACTCACTTATTCCTGATGGCGTTGAGCACGACCAAGCCCTTCTGACTGCTTTTCGTTCGCGTAACGTTTGGCTTTGCGCGATTTGCGCCGCTTTCTCACTTGCCGCCACGACCGCCTTTTCCGGTGTGCTACCTCAGGCTCTTGAGCTTGTGCGAGGCACCGATGCTTCGACGGCCGGCGAAATGGCGGCGCTGACAACCGCTGCTGGGATTATCGGCTGCTTGATTGCTCCGATGCTTTACGGTAAATGCCGCCTTGCGCGACCGTATCTTGTGATTGTCGGGCTTCTTGGCTCTATTTCATTTGCAGTTGCGTGGTTTGCCTCGGGCTTGAAGTCCATGGGGGTATTGCTTGCAGTGTGCGGCATCGTTACGAGCATGATGGGTCCAGTTGTTCAAGCTCTGCCAGTTTCATTTGTTGAAATCGGCACTCGTTATGCTGGCAGCGCTGGCGGCATTATGGCCGAAGTTAGCCTTTTGGGCTCTTATATGCTTCCTATTGGGATTGCGGCTATTTCCGGTTCAGATTACGACAAACAAATGATGCTTATTACTCTGCTTTACGGTCTATCCGTCCTTCCGGTGTTGATCGTTCCCGAGGTCAAACACTTTAAATAGGCGCGAGCATATGGATGGATAAAGCCCTCTGGCCATTGCGATTGCCGAGGAATGGATTTCGCTCAATTCGGATCTTTGAAGTGGGCTAAACTGTCTTGGTGTTTCACTGAACAACGCCACCTTCTGTTGCGTTGTCGTTAGAAAGGAACCAGCCATGTGTGATTGCATCTTCTGTAAAATCGCCAACCACGAGATCCCCTCGACTGTTGTCTACGAGGACGACCAGGTCATCGCGTTCGATGACCTCAATCCCCAGGCACCGGTTCATACGCTCGTGATCCCCAAGAAGCACTACAGCGACATCGCTGATAACGTGCCTGCCGAGACCATGGGCGCCATGGCCCATGCCATCCAGGAGGTTGCTAAGGCCAAGGGCCTGGAGGACGGTTTCCGCGTCATCTCCAACAAGGGCGTTAACGCCGGCCAGACCGTCATGCACTTCCACATGCACGTCCTCGGCGGCAAGAACTTGGGCGAGAACCTTATCTGAGATCGTATGGCCCGTCGTCTTGATTGCCTTTGGAGAAACCTGTGCAGTTGTCTCAACTCGAATATCTTCAAGCGGTAGCGAATTATGGCGGCGTGCGCAAGGCGGCTCGCGCCGTTCATGTGAGTCCGCAGGCTGTTTCGTCGGCGATCAAGAAGCTGGAATCTGAGTATCAGGTCGTTTTGCTCGACCGGTCGACGGGCGAGGCCGTTTTGTCTCCTGCAGGGCGAGAGTTTGCGGGACGCGCGCGCGTAATCCTCGCGCAAGTCGATGATCTCAAAAATTACGCTCGGTCGATGGGGCAGGGTGTTTCGCCCGACGGTCATTTTCGTCTTTACGCCCCCTGCCTTCATGGGCGGGGGCGTCTTTTTGACGAAAACTGGTACGACTCGTTTGAGAGTTCGCACCCCCAGATTCACCTCGACGTGTGGCATCAGCCAACGGCTACGTGTTTTGAGTCTCTTTTGCTCGGGATATCGGATGCGGCTATTTCATTCGAGAAGCCACGGGGCAGCGCCCTTTGTTCGAAATGCCTGGGTGAAAAGGAGCTCAAGGTTCTTTCGTGTCCGGTTGGCTATCGTGTCAGGGGCACCATAACCATTCGTGAACTATTGAGCGGTAGGCTTGCTGTCCCCATCAACTTGTCGCCCTGTCTCAATGCAATCAACCAGTGCCCTGAGGCCCAACTCGTTAATTTCCGCTTTCGTGATGTCGAATATGGAAGCGAGAGACAGATTGAGTTTCTTCAAGGCGGGGGATTGATATTGAGCTTTTCTGGCTCCTCTCTTGCATCAGATGGATCCAACGTGAGCGAATGCTCCATTGAGGGCTCGCGCGACGTAACCTTGCCTATCTATTTTTGCTACCGGCAAAACGCCTGGACGGATCGGCATCAGACGGTATTTCTTCACCTGTTGCGCCATCTCGCTTCTTGAGGTTGCTTGGCTTCGTGCCGTCAAATGAATATTGACGATTTGTAACGTATGGCTGACGGTTTTGCCTTCATGCTTTTTGAGACCTCGGCTTGGATTATCGGCCTTTGGAGGAGGAGTATGAAAAACCGTACGGTTTGGCTGTATATGGCGTTTGTTTTCCTATCGAACTTCAGCACCATCTTGTATTTTCTGACGGTTTACCTTGAGTTCGTCGGATTCTCGATGGTCGCGATTTCTGGCATGATGATTGCGTACCAGGTAAGCAAATTTGCTCTCGAGATTCCTACCGGCTATATCGCCGATAGATTTGGGCGAAAGATAAGTGGCCTGGTGGGTATCGCGGGAATGCTCGGATACTACGCTGCCCTGCTCCTCATACGATCTCCTCTGCTTTTGATAGGTGCGTTTGCCCTCAAGGGTTTTGCCGTCGCATGCGTGAGCGGTTCTATTGAGGCAATCTATATCGATTCCGTCTCCCAAGATCAGCTCGTTAGGCTTAATGTGGTTGAGCGATTCGTCTTTTACGCATCTTATGCTCTTTCCGCGTGTGTGGGCGGCTTCATCTCGTCAGAAGGTGCATATTTCATCGGTCTTTCGGCCGATATCTTTGCGATGGTATTGACGTTACTTGTCGTTGCCTGCATTCCCGAAACGAAAGGGAAAGGTAGCGCTGCGGCTTCTATGAGCCAAATTAGCCCGAGGATGATTTGGACTGCCATTGCGGGCAATGGCACGCTTCGCTCGGCGTTCGTCATGGACTGTTCTCAGGCATTTGCTTTTGTCGCTCTGGAAGATTTTTTCTCACTGCTGCTCGCAGCCCGTGGAATGGGTGCCGTCGCTTCGGGCATGACCATTGCGGTCCAGCTCCTTGTCTCCGCCTCCATAGGGTTTATCGTGCCCAGCGTAATTGCTCATGTCGACAAGAGGCTTTTTGCGCGTATTTGCGGCATCATCCGTCTCATTCTAGCTGCTTTGTTTTTAACCCCTTTTATTCCGGTTGACCTGTTGCCCGTTTTCTATGTGCTGCAGACGGTTGCCTACTCGTTATTTGCTCCGATCAAATACTCAGTTTTTCAAAATGCTGCCGATTCATCGATGCTCTGTTCGTTGATTTCGGTTCAAAGCCAGATGGTGGCGGTGGGCGCCGTTCTTTTCTATCTGCTCAATGCTGTGTTGAGTAGCGTTGTGGGTATTCGGGTTGTGCTGCTTGTTGCGCTTGGGATTTCTTCTCTGGCGTATGTCCCCGCGCTATTTCGCCTTACAAGTCGAAGACCATGAGCATGCATGCATCGATAACTTATATATCAACGCAATAAACCCGAGCTCGAGGGCGTTTGGGTTTATTATTGAAGCGTATGTAACCTGGCGGCGCCACACCGCCTGTTAGTAGGGAGACACATGAACGTTCTGGTCGTCAACGCAGGATCTTCGACCCTTAAGTATCAGGTCATCGATACCAAATCCCACAAGGTGTCCGCAAAGGGCTCCTGTGAGCGCGTCTGCTTTACCGGCGGTACCTTCACCCACGCTGCCAACGGCTCCAAGAAGGTGACCGAGAACATCGAGTTCCCCGACCACAAGGTCGCCATCGAGGTCGTCCTGAAGGACCTCGAGGCTAACGGCGTCAAGATCGAGGGCATTGGCCACCGCATCGTTCAGGGCGGTTGGTACTTTGGCGATTCCTCCCTCGTCGACGAGGACGTTCTCGCTAAGATCCGCGAGGTCGCTCCGCTCGCCCCGCTGCACAACAACCCCGAGGCCAACGTTATCGAGTACTGCCTGGAGCAGTATCCCGATCTGCCCAACGTCACGGTCTACGACACCGCTTTCCACTTCAACATGCCCGAGGTCGCCAAGACTTACGCCCTGCCCAAGGACGTCTGCGACAAGCTGCACATCCGTAAGTACGGCGCCCACGGCACCAGCTACCGCTATATCTCCAAGAAGGTCGCCGAGATGACCAACGGCGAGGCCCGCAAGGTCGTCGTGTGCCATATCGGCTCCGGCGCTTCCCTGTGCGCCATCGAGGACGGCAAGTGCATGGACACCACCATGGGCTTGACGCCGCTCGACGGCGTCATGATGGGCACCCGCTGCGGCTCCATCGACCCGGCTACCGTGTGCTACCTGCAGCGCGAGGGCGGCTACACCTTCGACGAGGTCGACGAGATGATGAACAAGAAGTCCGGCCTTTTGGCTGTGACCGGCGGCAAGACCAACGACTGCCGCAACGTCGAGGAGCTCGCCGCCGCTGGTGACCCCGAGGCTCAGCTCGCCTTCGATATGTTTGTCTACAAGATTGCCGCCAAGGCGGCCGAGATGGCTACTTCTATGTGCGGTATGGACACCCTGGTCTTTACCGCCGGCATCGGCGAGCACGCTCCGGCCGTCCGCGCCGGCGTTGCCGACCGCCTGGCCTTTATGGGCGTCAAGATGGATCATGCCCGCAACGCCCTGCGTGGTGACGGCGCTTGGTGCCTGTCTGCCAAGGATTCCAAGGTCAAAATCTTTGTCATCCCCACGGACGAGGAGTTCATGATCGCTTCCGACGTCGAGCGCATCGTCAACGGCAAGTAATTGCAAGAGGGGAGGGGCTGGACGACCGAGCGCCGTTCGGCCCCTCTTTTGTGCTCGTTGGGCGATATGCTTGATAGCTATTTATCAAGTTGTGATAACTTCTTATTAAAATGCGGCCGCCTTAAGGGGTCTGCGTCGACCGTATTGCACTGCAAAGGAGTCTCATGAACGTACTTGTTGTCAACGCCGGCAGCTCAAGCCTTAAATATCAGCTTTTGGATACCGATACCCGAGAGGTTTTCGCCAAGGGCAACTGCGAACGTATCGGTTCGGACATGGGCATCTTTGGCCACTCCGAGAACGGTGGCGCCAAGCAGACCGAGGAGGTCCCTTTCCCCGATCATCGCTCTGCTATCGCTCGCGTGCTCGAGGAGCTCGAGAAGACCGACTTTACGATTGATGGCATTGGCCATCGTATCGTTCAGGGCGGCTGGCACTTCGATGATTCCGCAGTTGTCGACGACGAGGTTATGGCCAAGATTCTTGAGGTGGCACCGCTTGCTCCGCTGCACAACTACGGCGAGGCCGCAGCAATCGAGTATTGCCGCGAGAAGTATCCGGAGCTGCCCAACGTCGCCGTCTTCGATACTTCGTTCCATATGACTATGCCCGAGGTTGCCTACACCTACGCGCTGCCCAAGGACGTGTGCGACAAGTACCACGTGCGCAAGTACGGCGCCCACGGCACGAGCCACCGCTATGAGTGGATGATGGCCAAGGAGATCCTGGGTTCGCGCTGCCACCGTCTGCTTTCGTGCCATTTGGGTAACGGTGCTTCGCTTGCTGCTATCGAGGACGGCGTGTGCCGCGACACCACGATGGGCCTCACGCCGCTTGACGGTCTGATGATGGGTACCCGCTGCGGTTCCATTGACCCGGCTACCGTATGCTACCTGCAGCGCGAGGGCGGTTACAGCTACCAGGAAGTCGACGACATGATGAACAAGCAGTCCGGCCTGCTCGCCATTTCGGGTATCTCCAACGACGCCCGCGACATCCGCACGCGCGCCTCCGAGGGCGACGAGCGCTGCCTGCTTGCCTTCGACATGTTCGCCTACAAGGCCATGCAGCAGGCTGGCTCCATGATCGCTTCCATGGCGGGCGTGGACACCATCACCTTTACCGCCGGCATCGGCGAGAACGACTGGTCGATCCGCAAGGCCTTCTGCGACTGCTTTGAGTGGCTGGGCGTACGCATCGACAATAACAAGAACCGCGAGGCCGTGGGCAACGGCCCGCAGGTCATCAGTGCCGCCGGTTCCGCCGTCACGGTCATGGTCATCCCCACCGACGAGGAATACATGATCGCCCACGACGTCGAGCGTCTGACCGCGAATAACTAGTGCGTTCGCTTGCGATTGAACGAAAGGCCTCCTGAGCAGCAGCTCAGGAGGCCTTTTTGCTAGCAGGCGGAAATTCCAGTCCCAAAGTGATCATCACCAGTAACGCCTGCGCTCCCAGCAACGACACCCATCCATTCAGATCCTCAGCCCCAGCTCGTAGCCAAGCCGCCGTCCACTCCAGATGCTCTGAATGCTTCGTAGCAGTAGAAGGCCGTACGGGCTAACCCCTGAAAACATTCCGCAGACCAGAAACGCCCCCGTTCGTAGCTCCGAAGGAGCAGAACGGGGGCGTTTCATTGGTCGAGGACGTTTTCAGGGGTTAGCCCGTACGGCCTTCGGGCGAGTGCGTCCGCTACTCAGCCATCTGAGCCTGGACGGCGGTGATGGCCACGACACCCACGATGTCGTCGGCAAAGCAGCCGCGCGAAAGGTCGTTAACCGGCTTGGCGATGCCCTGCAGGATGGGGCCGTAAGCGTCGGCGCCGGCGAAGCGCTGGACCAGCTTGTAGCCGATGTTGCCGGCCTCGAGATCGGGGAACACAAGCACGTTGGCCTTGCCGGCAACGGAGGAGCCGGGGGCCTTGAGCTGGGCGACGGTGGGAACGATGGCGGCGTCGAGCTGCAGGTCGCCATCGATGGCGAGCTCGGGAGCCTTCTCCTTGCAGAACTTAACGGCCTCCTGGACCTTCTTGGCGACCTCGCCGCCGGCGGAGCCCATGGTGGAGTAGGAGAGCATGGCCACGTGCGGCTCGACGCTGCCCATAAAGGTGGACCAGGAGTGAGCGGAGGCGATGGCGATCTCGGATAGCTCGTCGGAGGACGGGTTGATGTTGAGGCCGCAGTCGGCGAAGATCAGCGTACCGTCGGTGCCGAACTGCGGGGTGTCGGTGCACATCACGAAGAAGGCCGAGACCAGCTTGGTACCCGGGGCGGTCTTAAGGATCTGCAGCGCGGGGCGCAGGGTGTCGGCGGTGGAGTGGCAGGCGCCGGAGACCAGGCCGTCGGCGTCACCCATCTTGACCATCATGGTGCCAAAGTAGGTGGCGTCCATCACCTGGGCGCGAGCCTGCTCGATGGTGACGCCCTTCTTGGCGCGGAGCTCGGCAAACTTCTGCGCGTACTCCTCGTGCTTCTCGGCATTGCGCGGATCGATGACGGTGGCGCCGGGAACGTTGATCTCGTCGGGGTTGCCCAGGATGACGAGTTTTGCCAGGCCCTCCTCGATGATCTTGGTGGCCGCGACGATGGTGCGCGGATCCTCGCCCTCGGGCAGGACGATCGTCTTAAGGTCGGCCTTGGCGGCAGACTTCATACGGTTAAGGAAATCGCTCATGTTACTCCTTACAAGCGTTTCACTAAGCTCCAGGCGCCCGGCTGTTCACGAATAAACCCGCTGCTAGCGGGTTTACCTTTCAATAATGTACGCCGCGGTGCTTGAGCTTTCCTTGTGTGGCAAGCTCATTATAGGACGCATTAGCGCTATAATCGCTCTGATAAATATGTCTCGAAGAATGTTCGAGAAAAGCCCAGCTAACGAGCCCGTGGCTTTTGACAAGGAGTATCGATGCAGATTACCTCAGGCCTGCCTGAAGGCTTTAACGCCGGCGCGTACGACATGATTGTCGTCGGTGCTGGATATGCCGGTGCCGTTTGCGCCCGCCGTCTTGCCGAGACCATCGGCTATCGTGTTGCCGTTTTGGAGCGCCGTAGCCACATTGCGGGCAATGCCTATGACTGCACTGACGAGGCCGGAATCCTGATCCACGAGTACGGTCCGCATATCTATCACACCTTTAACGAGCGCGTGCACAATTTCCTGTCGCGCTTTACCAAGTGGACGGATTATCAGCACAAGGTGCTCGCCAACATCAACGGCACCCTTATGCCCGTGCCCTTCAACCACGCGAGTCTCAAGCTCGCCTTTGGTGACGAGCGCGGCGAGGAGCTGTATCAGAAGCTCGTGGAGACCTTTGGCAAGGATGTCAAGGTGCCCATTATGGAGCTGCGTAAGAAGAACGACCCCGACTTGGCCGAGGTAGCTGATTACGTATACGAGAACGTCTTTTTGCATTACACCATGAAGCAGTGGGGCCAGACGCCCGACCAGATCGATCCCTCGATCACCGGTCGCGTTCCCGTCTTTGTGGGCGACGATGACCGCTATTTCCCGCAGGCTCCCTTCCAGGGTATGCCGCAGGACGGCTACACGGCGCTGTTCGAGCATATGCTCGACCACGACCTGATCGACGTGTTCTGCGACGTGGACGCCCGCGATCTCTTTGAGATCGACGAGACCACCGTCAAGATCGGCGGCAAGGTCTACGGCGGCGAGATCGTCTATACCGGTCCGCTCGATGAGCTGTTCGACCTTGACCTGGGCGCTCTTCCGTACCGCACGCTCGATATGAAGTTCGAGACGCTTGATATGGACCAGTTCCAGCCCGTGGGCACCGTCAACTACACCACGAGCGAGGACTACACGCGTATCACCGAGTTCAAGAACATGACCGGTCAGGTTTTGCCCGGCAAGACCACCATCATGAAGGAGTACTCCAAGGCCTATACGCCCGGCTCGGGCGAGACGCCGTATTACGCCATTCTTGAGCCCGAGAACCGTGAGCTCTATGAGCGCTATCTTGAGCGCGTCCAGAACCTGACGAACTTCCACCCGGTGGGTCGCCTGGCCGAGTATCGTTACTACGATATGGATGCCGTGACCAATTCCGCCCTCGATCTTTCGGATGAGATTATCGCCTGCCATGCATAAAGTCATAACATTCGGTATTCCCTCGTATAACGCCGCTAAGGACATGGACCATTGCATTACCTCCATCTTGGAGGGGAGCAATTATGCCACCGATATCGAGATTATCGTGGTGGACGACGGCTCCAAGGATGAGACGGCCGCCAAGGCCGACGAGTGGGAGGCCCGTTATCCTGGAATCATCCGCGCGGTGCACCAGGAGAATGGCGGCCACGGTATTGCCGTCCTTTCGGGTCTGCGCGAGGCGCAGGGCACCTACTACAAGGTTGTCGACTCGGACGACTGGCTTGACGGCGCTGCCCTTTCGACCATGCTGTCGATTCTGCGCGGCTTTGAAGAGCGCGACCAGCGCGTTGACCTGTTTATCTCGAACTACGTGTACGAGAAGGTTTACGAGGGTACGCATACGGCTATTGGTTACAAGTTTGCCCTGCCTCGAAAAAAGATCTTTACCTGGGACCAGATCGGCCATTTCCGCCTGGACCAGAATCTGCTCATGCACAGCCTGTGCTATCGCACGGATGCGCTGCGCGAGTCCAACCTTCCCATGCCGCCGCACACGTTCTATGTGGACAACATCTACGCCTACGTGCCGCTGCCGCGTTGCAAGACCATGTACTACGCCGACATCGACCTCTATCGCTACTTTATCGGTCGCGAGGGCCAGAGTGTCAACGAGGCCACGATGGTCAAGCGTCTGGACCAGCAGTTCCGTGTTACGCGTATCATGATGGAGTCGTACCACCTGTACAGCGATGTCGAGTCGTCGCGTCTGCGTTCGTACATGATGGGCTACTTCACCATGATGATGGCGATCTGCTCGGTGCTCACCAAGCTTTCCGACGAGGATTGTGCCGATGAGCGTCTGAAGACGCTGTGGAATGATTTGAAGGCCTATGACGAGCGTATGTATCGTCGTGCACGTTACGGTGTGGTCGGCTTCTTCACTAACCTCCGCGGTCGTGCCGGAGACAAAACCACACTCGGCCTATACCGTCTTGCCTCAAAGATCTTCAAATTCAACTAACTGCCGAGTAATCGCTGCTGATAGGTTGACTGGGCCCCTTGGCCTTTAGTTTGCTACTGCGAACAGTCCTGCTCGCACGGAAAGCACATTAAGTGCTTTCCGGCTCGTGCGGAACTTGTATCAAACTAAAGGCCAAGGGGCCTCTGCTATAAGAATCAATTGTCAGGCTGTCTGAATTTGAAGATCTTAGACGCGCGGTAC
>USDH01000014.1 GCA_900553415.1 uncultured Collinsella sp.
GTGGTCTTGCCGTGGTCAACGTGACCGATGGTGCCGATGTTAACATGCGGCTTAGTGCGCTCAAACTTCTCTTTGGCCATAAAGCCCTCCTCTAAACAGGTCGTCCCCGGACGGGACTTTGCCTTTATACCATAGTGGCCTCTCAACATACTATTGAGAAGCCACCGTGTTACCTATGGTAGCGGTGACTGGATTCGAACCAGTGACGCCACGGGTATGAACCGTGTGCTCTAACCAACTGAGCTACACCGCCGGATGGAGCCTGCAACCAGACTTGAACTGGTGACCTCTTCGTTACCAACGAAGTGCTCTACCGACTGAGCTATACAGGCACTTGACGGGTGGGAGCTATAGGATTCGAACCTATGTAGGCAGAGCCAACGGGTTTACAGCCCGTCCCCATTAACCACTCGGGCAAACTCCCAATCGTTCAAGTATCCGCAGGTCCTTTGGTCTTTTGGACCGCCGCCCCCGCGAACGAAAAAGATAATACGATGCAACCTTGGGGGCTGTCAACGAAAACCTCTAGATACACGGTGCCGGGCGTATCTATTTAGCCGTGACCTGCGGTTTTGTTGAGTTTGGATATGAAGGACGATGGTTTTGGATACAGAGGTGACGTTTCCCGAGGTAACACTTTGGTGTAGTGGAGTACACCTTCAGGATCGAACTTCGATAACAGCCTATTTGCACCTATATATAGGTCGAGATCGGGCTTCTGCGGCAGATTTGAGCGTGGATTATTTCCCGTTTGAAATCGAGCGTGGATAATCTCCCACTTTGGGCCCAGTGGCACGCCAAAAGTGGGAGATTATCCACGCTCATTCACTAGGCGGGAGAACTATAGAGCCGAACTACTCGGGCCAGGCCAAAGTAGACCCATAGAGCGGCTCCCCCTTGGTGCAGGGGTAGCGACTCAAGTAACACGACGATAGCAAGTCGAAGAAATAAGTCATGGCATATTTCGAATAAACGCCGAGTCGGTCAATTCCGTTTCCCGCATTACCAAGACGATATACACGGTCAAAAGACCTCGATTTGTCATCGTTGCTAAACGCAGTAATTAGAATCTTCCTGCCCGAACGGCAATCAAGATACTCACGCGCCTGTGACGCAAATAGCCCGGAGACCGATACGAGAATTATCAATGACTGCGAAGCGTCTCCCATGTTTTTCAATTCCGCGACGTTAGCCCCAGCAACTATGCGAACTATCTTGCCCGCATAAAACATTTCCTGCTGAAATCGTACGAGATTGGCGCTCACATTATTGGTGCACCAGATTTCAACGTTTTTATGGCCATCAATTTCGTCGGCAAGGTGCTTAATAGCGATATCGGACACGCCGCTTTCAACCTCAGCGAACATCTCGATCATGCGAACGTCGAGCTCTGCCCTGTACTCCTCGTAGCCAAATTCCTCCTCTCGATGGCTTAAGTCGCTTGGAAAGACTGATTGAGTAAATGATTCTTTCAAATCGCTAAGAGACTGGTAGCCCAATCGATTGCAGAAACGACGAACAGCGGAACGGGTCACGAATGCATCGCGGGTTATTGCGGCAACATTGATTTCGCTCGAACGCCTAATGTGAGCGATGAGGTATCGAGCGATGGCGGCATCGTTTGACCCAAACTCACTGTTGATGATGGAGCTAATGCGATTGAGCACATCGAAGTCATTGATATTCACGTGATCCCTCTTTCCGCTCTCCTCGAAATCATGGTTCATTTATTGAATCAAACAGCTTTGGTCGTTCTCCTATGATTCAAATCAGTTGACGTCATCTTAATCGTAATTTCGCCACACGTATCCACCGTGTTGAATGATGGAAAGGGGATTCATGGGCAACGTGAACAACATGCCGTTTCTCTGGGGTTCCGCCACGGCGTCTTATCAGTGCGAGGGTGCCTGGAACGAAGACGGCAAAGGCCTTGGCGAGTGGGATTTCTTTAGCCACACAAGCAATAAGAACATCAACCATGTTGACGGTGATGTATCTTGCGACTTCTACCATCGCTATGAAGAAGATATCCGCATGATGAAAGAAGGCGGACAAAACACCTATCGCTTCTCTCTTTCATGGAGTCGAATCATCCCCACGGGTATCGGCGAAGTGAATGAAGAGGGTATCGATTTTTATAATCGAGTCATTGATTGTTGCCTCGAAAATGGCATAGAGCCCAACGTTACGCTGTTCCATTACGATCTACCATTCACGCTTGCTTGCAAAGGCGGATGGCTGAACAACGACATGGCAGAGTGGTTCTGCAAATACGCCAAGATTTGCTTTGAGCGCTTTGGAGACCGCGTCAAAATCTGGGCTACCGTTAACGAGCCGCATTTCTACAGCTACTGCGTAAACATGTTGGGCAACTATCCCCCCAATCGATCGCTCGACGTTCAGTCGTACATGCAGTTTCAGTACAACCTGATGCGCGCAAGCGCACTCGCAGTCCGAACATATCGTCAAATGGGCTACGACGGCATCATCGGCGCCGTCCACGATGGCGGCGTTGTCGAACTCGACCCGGCAACCGAGCACCCTGATGACGTATTTCGATACGCAGACTTTTTCGCCAATCGCATGATTCTGGCACCAGCGCTTCAGGGTCAACTGCCGCCAGAAATGGACGAAATCCTTGAAAAACTTGGCGTCTCGCTCTATCGATCCCCAAATGACGTAGAAGAATTCAGAGACGGTAAAGTCGATTTTATTGGACTCAACGTGTATTGCCGAGAGTATGTAACCGACTGGCACGGTGGAGAGCTTGCCGTTTCGGCGAACAATAAGGGCGGTTCGAGCAAAAAGGTCGAAGGAAAATGCATTGCGCCCTTGTTTGAAAGCGCCCGCGACAGCAATGTTCCCCGCAATAAATGGGGCCGCGAAATACTCCCAGGTTGCATGTATTCAACCATCATGGATGTCCACGAGCGCTATGACGCGCCCCGCATCTTTATTACGGAAAACGGACATGGCGCCTATGAGCAACCAGACGCAGACGGAATGATCCACGATGATGACCGCATCGAGCTTCTGGGCCAGTTCATCGAGCACATGATGAGGGCTAAGCGCGACGGCGCGCGCGTTGAGGGCTACTACCTCTGGTCGACGATGGATCTGTATAGCTGGATCAACGGCTACGAAAAACGATACGGACTTGTCCATATCGACTTCGAGAACAATCTGGAGCGCACCCCCAAAAAGAGCTGGTATTGGTACCGAGACCTTATCTCGAAGTATCAGGAGCAGGAAGGTTAGGAGAAAGAGATGAAATATCAGGCAATGTCCGAAACAGTCCTAAAGGCTGTTGGCGGCAAAGAGAACATTTCTTCGGTAACTCATTGTGCGACGCGCCTTCGCATCGACGCACGAGACACCTCGATCATCGATCTCCAGCTCGCCAAATCGGCCGATCAGGCGCTCGGGGCAGTAGTCAGCGGTGGCCAGCTTCAGGTGATCATCGGCCCCAACGTCACCGAGGCTTACAACGACTTCCTCGACTTCGCGGGAATCGAAGTCGGCGGTGGCACGGTTGCCGACGATGCCCAAACCGCCAAAGACCTTGCAGAAGGCATTAAAAGCGGTAACACCGCCATGGGCTTGATTGAGAAATTCGGGAACGTCTCTGCACAGGTATTCATGCCCATCGTCCCGGCGCTCATCGTTGGCGGACTCATTCTTTCGATCAAGAATCTCCTGGTCAATTATTGCGGATTGAGCACCGATAGCGGAACCGCCCAGGTCCTGTTGGCGATCTTTAGCGCTTCGTTTAGCTTCTTACCCGTTTATCTTGGTTATCAGCTCGCAGCCGTCATGAAGATGCAGCCCATCATGGGCGCATTGCTGGGCGCGATCATGATCAGCTCGTCCATTAGCGGTGCCGAGGGTCTTGACTTTCTTGGTATTCCCATCCCGACGAACGACTATTCGAGTACGGTAGTGCCCATCGTACTGGGCGTTGTATTCATGTACTTTGTCGACCGCGGCCTTCAGAAGATCATTCCCGACGTTACCAAACTGTTCTTGAAGCCGCTGCTCACCATGATCATCGTCGTGCCCGTCGAGCTGATTATCCTTGGCCCCGCCGGCAGCATGATGGGCTACGCGCTGAGCGATGCCGTCACGTGGCTTATGGACAACGTGGCATTTATCGCTACTCCGATCCTGGCAGCCCTTAACCCCTATTTCGTCATGCTCGGTCTCGATAAGGCTTACATCGCAATCGAAGTTACGAGCCTGGCGCAGCTCGGTTGGGCACCCATTATCTTTGGATTCATCTCGAACCTCTGCATTGGCGGCACGAGCCTCGCCCTGGCAACTGCCATGAAGGGAAACAAAGAGAAGAGGGGTATGGTCACCACGGTTGCCGTCACCGCACTCTGTGGCGTAACCGAGCCCGCGTTCTACGGTTGCCTCATCGAGCGTCCCCGCTTGCTTGTCGGCACGGCAATCGGCGCGCTCTGCGCTGGACTCCCTGCAGGCATCTTTGTTCTGAAAGAGTATGTTGCGGGAGCATGCCCCGGCCTTCTTTCGGCACTCATCTTTATCGCTCCCGATGGGTCCATGGGCAACTTCGTGCTGGCATGCGTTGTCGCCATCATCGCCATCGTCGTCTCCTTCATCGCTGCACGCGTGATCATCAAGAAGAACCCCAGCTATATTGAGTAGATGCCCGCTGTTTGCATTGGGGACATCCTTGGCAGACCATTAGCAAGAACCCAAGAAGTTCCTTAGGAGCTCGATTAATCCATTCGGATTCCTGAGGCACAAACGACCCCGATTCCACAATGAAATCGGGGTCGTTGTTTCTAAAGCCGTCGATAGACAATCGGTGTTTACCTTAGCTCCCTATCCAAGTTAATTATCCACGCTCGTTCTCCGGTCGGGAGATTTTCTTCGCTCGCGTGTCCAGAAATCCACGCTCGAGCAGGACATCCAGATCCGCGCCCGCCCTTGTCTCGATCTGTAACAGCAAGAGGCCTATTCCGCTTCTACATGTTACAGATCAAGATATTCCTAAAACACCCTAAGTTTCATCTCAATCTGTAACAGTTAGATGCCGAATATCGGTCTTGGTGTTACAGATTTAGACAAACTGGAGGACGAGACGAACCAAAAACGGGATGGGCGCTAACCCGATGGCGCACCACCTAAATAGAAACGGGCCCTGTCCCATAAGGAACAGAGCCCGAAACTCTCATGGAGCCAGTGACAGGAATCGAACCTGCAACCCACTGATTACAAATCAGTTGCGCTACCGTTGCGCCACACTGGCACACTTGGCGCTTTCGCGCGAAGCCAGTTAAGAATAATGGAATTGCGGACGGGGCGCAACAGGCCGCACGGCGTTATACAAATATGCAAAATCCAGCAACAGCGCGTACCAGGCCCGTTCATTTCTGTCAGTGCGCCCTCAATCTTAAAACTATTCGCCAGAACGAATAGTTTTAATTACAATTGGCTATATAAAACTATTCGTTCTGGCGAAGGGTTTCGCGATGTTGACTACAAAGGAAGCAGCCGAACTGCTCGGCATCACCCCGCGCAGGGTGCAGGAGCTCATTAAGAACGGCGCGCTGACTGCCCGCAAGGCTTCTGGCGTGTGGCTTATCGACAAAGACAGCATCGACACGCGACTCCGCTCCGTGACCAAAACGGGGGGACGCCCCCGTCGAGGCCATGGAAAAAGCGAGATTACGTTTACCCTCATGAACCGCACGCACGAAGTCGCCCAGCTGGTCTACAGCACATCGCGAAAAGACTTTACCCACATCGGCGCCGACGTCGATCGTGCCCACGCCCCTATTGGAGTATTTGGCCCTAATAGTCCCATATCGCTCGACTCCTTCCGCATCTGGTGGCGCGGGCGCGGTATCCCGCTCGCACGCATTGGGCTAGCCTCCCTGCTTGCAGAAGCCGCGGTCGATGTTCCCGATGAACTCGTCCAGCGAAATCTCGGCCTCTCCCTATCCGACCAGTATTGGATTAGACCCCAAAGTTCCGGTCTCGCCTGGGAGGTTATTAAATTCTTCAATAACGCCTTTGATGACGTCTCACTGTCCATTGCACCCTTTGCCCCAGAGGGAAAAGCGGCTGCCGCAAAGCCCGATAACACGTCGGACGGCAATCTTCAAAAGTACTGGACATGCGAGGGCGGGCGTCGAATTCTGCATAAGGCAGGAGCGCACCTGAACCAGGAACCTTATAACGAGCTGGTGGCGACCGCGCTCCACCGTCGCATCCTAAACGCTTGCGATTATGTGCCTTACTCGCTCGAGGGCACGGGCACTTCCGCCCTGAGCATATGCGATGTCTTCTTAACTGACGAAGAAGAGTATGTCCCTGCGTTCTATGTAAACCAGTACGCAAATGCGGACGCCCGGCTAACCGACTACGAACGGTATGTTACAAACTGTGAAGGGCTCGGGGCGACGGGCATAAAAGACACCCTTGACCGCATGATCGTGTGCGATGACATCATTGCCAACTTCGACCGCCATTGGCGAAACGTCAACACACTAGCGTGCAGGCCGGCCCCCATCTTTGATTCGGGCTCATCGCTCTGGTGCAACATGTCTCTAGAGGAGCTCCGGGCAGGAGAACACAGCTTTACCAGCGCACAGTTTTATTCAAGTCCCACAAAACAAATGTTGCTCGTCGAGGATATGAGCTGGTTTGACGGCAACAGCCTCGATGGTTTCGTTGACGAGGCAATCGAGATTCTATCCAGAAATGATGCCCTAGCAGCGAGACTGCCTTATCTAAAAGAGGCGCTAACGTGGCGCCTCGAAAGAATGATCGACATCGCTGAATGGAGTTAGCGAGGCAGCATTGCCCCGCCAACTCCCCTACCTCCCGCGCAGGGCCTTGAGCTTGGCCAGCGCCTCGGGACTCAGGCGACTGCCCAGGGTCATCTTGATCTGCGGAGCTTCCTCTGCCTCGTGAACATCGTTATCGATCTGTTTGATCTCGTCCACCAGCATACGGCTCGAGATGCGCGTGACGCCCTTGCCCATGACAACGGCCTGGATCGTGCCGTCGCTCGATACCACGGAGCACGCGCGACCTTCCTCGCGTGCCTCGATGCAGAGCTTTTGCACCACGGTATCGGCAGAGACGCCCGTCGGCGAAAACTCGATGCGCACGCCGCGGGCCGGCAGGTTAGGGCGCTCGCTGGAGATATTGCCCGCGCCGTCAAATACGATCACAGCCTCGTAGCGGCCCTGGGCAAACGCGGCTACGTCATTAATGAGCGCCGTGCGCGCCATATCGTGAACGTCGCTGGAATACGGATCGTCAGAATGGTCGTACACGAGCTTTTCGTAGCGCGGCGTACAGTGGATCACATTGTAGCCGTCGACCACCAACAGCTCGGGTTTGTTGGAATGCACTGTCGAGACTGGATCGGCGATAGCCTGCGCAAACGCATTGCCGCCCACGCCATAGGTCGCGGCCGAAACAATCGGCTTGGCCGAGCCCTCGCCAAAGCGCTTGGCCTTGGACTTGGCACGGTTCTTTTTGGACATGCGCTACTCCTCCCCCATGAGCTCGCCAGCGTTGCGGCGCAGCCACTCAAAGCACAGCGCCGTGGTCGCCTGGGCAACATTGAGGCTCTCGGTCATGCCGCGCTGGGGAAGCTTGGTCAAAAAGTCGCATTTCTCGAGCACCAGGCGCGAGATGCCGTCGCCCTCGGAGCCCATGACGAGCGCCACGCGGCCCTCGAAGGGAGCATCCCAGCAACTGCCTTCGGCGTGCTCGGAGGCACCGCCCACCCAAAAACCAGCGGCCTTAAGATCGTCGAGCGCACGGGCGATGTTGGGCACCTGCGCGATAGGCAGATGCATGACGGCGCCAGCTGAAGTCTTGTAGCTGCCCACGGTCACACCGGCGGCGCGCTTGTTGGCAATGATGACGCCGGCCGCGCCCACAACCTCGGCGGAGCGCACGATGGCACCAAAGTTGCCGTCGTCAGTCACATGGTCGAGCACCACGACAAGTGCCGGGCCCTCGCCTGCGCGGTCGAGAATATCGGCGACATCGGCATAGGGGAAGTTGCCAACCTCGAGCGCGATGCCCTGGTGAGCGCCATGGCTCGACAGGGCATCGAGCTGCGCGCGCGGCACATACTTAATGCGGACACCCGCGGCGTTGAGGTCGTCGACCAGGCGCGACAAGGCGGCATCGCGCTCCCCGCCCTCGGCAATGAGCGCGCACTTGATGGGAAAACCAGTGCGTAGCGCCTCGGCGGCAGCACGACGACCTTCGATAAACTCGCCCTTGGGAGCCTGGACAGTGTCGCGGTTACGATCTCGCTGCGGACGCGCAGCCTGGGCTTGGGAGCGCTCGCGCTGGCCCTTGGAAGCGGCAGCGCGGTCATTGCGGCGAATCGGACGCGAGCCAGAAGCGGCCTGCTTGCCGCCACGCGGTGCACGCTTGCGATTGTCGGCCATAAAACGGCCTCCTTAAATAGATAACGAACAAGAATCGACCGTCCGAGCCACGGCACCTTGCCTTTCAATCGTCGGGCATGACCACCAGGTCTATGCCCTCCTCTTTCAAGGCAATCTGCCGCACCTCGAACGGTCGACAAATACTAGAGAGTCTTAATACGGGTGCCGGCGGCGGTATCTTCAATCGTCAGGCCCAGGTCCTTGAGCTGGTCGCGGATGGCGTCGGCCAGATCCCAGTTCTTGGCGGCACGGGCCTCGGCGCGGGCCTCGAGAATCTTGGCAGCGGCCTCGTCCACGTCGTCGCCCGTGTAGGCGACTAGACCGGCGGCAACGCCCAGCAGACCCAGCGGCAGCTCGACCTTGGGCTCGGGAAGCTCAACACCAAACGTATCGAGCAGCTCGGCCAGCGTGTCGGCGGCGGCAAGCGCGGCGGTCTTGTCGGCAGCGTCGCCCGCCTGCTCCAGGTACTGGTTGCACTCGGTGACAAAGCCAAAGACAGCACCCATGGCACCGGCGGTGTTAAAGTCGTCGTCCATGCACTCCTTAAAGGTGACACGGGTCTCGGCGGCCTTGGCGGCAAACGCCTCGGATGCTGCCTCATCGGCATCGGCCGTCGCATGGTTCGCGGCCCAGCGCAGGTTCTCGACCGTACCGGCGATACGCGTGAGCGAGTTCTCGGCACCCTCCAGGCGCTCCCAAGAAAAGTCGAGCGGCGAGCGATAGCTCGTCTGCAGCATCAGAAGGCGCAGAGCGGCAGCGGAGTGCCGCTCGAGGACCTCGGCCAGCGTAAAGAAGTTGCCGAGCGACTTGGACATCTTCTCGCCGTCAACCAGCAGCATGCCCGTGTGCATCCAGGTGTTGGAGAAACCCTGGTGCCAGGCGCAGGTGGCCTGAGCGCACTCGTTCTCGTGATGCGGGAAGGCAAGGTCGGAGCCGCCGCCGTGGATGTCGATCGGGGTGCCCAGGTAGCGATGCACCATGGCGGCGCACTCGGTGTGCCAACCGGGACGGCCCTCGCCCCAGGGGCTCGGCCAGCTGGGCTCGCCGGGCTTGGCGGCCTTCCACAGGGCAAAGTCGAGCGGGTCGTTCTTGTCCTCGTTCTCCTCGATGCGCGCGCCAACCATAAGGTCGTCGATGTTGCGGCCCGAGACCTGACCATAGTTGGGATCGCTGCGCACGGCAAAGTACACGTCGCCGTTATCGGCGGCGTAGGCATGGCCCTGCTCGATAAGCGTCTTGATCATGGCGATCATGGGGCCGATCTCCTTGGTGGCGCGGGGGCGCACATCGGGATCGAGCACGTTGGCGGCGCGCATGACGCCGATGAACTTGTCGGAGAACTCCGTCGCGACCTCGGCGGCCGTGCGGCCCTGCTCGTTGGCGCGCTTGATGATCTTGTCATCGACATCGGTGAGGTTCTGGGCGAACGTGACCTCGTAGCCGCTCGCGATGAGCCAGCGGCGAATCACATCGAAGCTGATGAACGTGCGGGCGTTGCCGATGTGGATGTTGTCGTAGACCGTGGGGCCGCACACGTACATGCGGACCTTGCCGGACTCGATGGGCTGGAACTCTTCCTTTTTATGGGTAGCGCTGTTGTAGATACGCATTCGTTACTCCTTAACGGTTTTCTGTAGCAGGCAGACGGCCCAGGCGCCAATTCCCTCGCCTTGGCCTTCCCAGCCGAGCTTTTCGGTCGTAGTGGCGGCAACGCCCACGTTTTCGACGTCAACGCCCAGGGCATGGGCAAGGTTGGCGCGCATGGCATCGCGGTGCGGGGTGATCTTAGGCTGCTGGCAGGCAATGGTGCAGTCGGCATCGACAAACTCAAAGCCCAGCTCGCGCGCATAGTCCATCACGCGAGCGAGCAGCACCATCGAATCGGCACCCTCGTAGGCAGGGTCGGTATCGGGGAACAGTTTGCCGATGTCTCCCCCGCGGCAGGCGCCCAGAATGGCGTCGGCCAAGGCGTGCGCGAGCACATCGGCATCCGAGTGGCCCAGCAGGCCGCGCTCGTAGGGAATGTCGACACCACCGATGATACATCGACGCCCCTCCACCAGACGGTGAACGTCGTAGCCATGGCCAATGCGCAGGTTACTGAACATGGGGAAGGTCCTCTCCCTCGGCCATGCGGCCAAGCAGAATCGCGGTTACGGGACGCAGGTCCTCGGGCACCGTCACCTTAAGGTTGTCGCGCGGGCTCTGGACGCAGCGGACGCGCCCACCCATGCGCTCGACCAGCGACGAATCATCGGTACCGATAAAGCCCTCGGCAATTGCCTCGGAATGAGCGCGCTTCATAGCATCGACGCTAAAGATCTGCGGCGTCTGCGCGGCCCAATACAGCTCGCGCGGCGGCGTCTCGACGATGTTGTCGCCATCGACGATCTTGAGCGTGTCGATCGCGGGCTGACCGCACACGACACCGTCGAGGGCGCGGTCGCTCACGAGCACATCGATAGCATGATCGATAGCCTCGGTCGTGATGAGCGGACGAGCGCCGTCGTGAATGGCGACGCACTCAAAGCCCGCCGGCACCGCGTGCACGCCGGCGCGGGTGGAATCCTGGCGGGTATCGCCGGCATCGGCAAAGCTGATGGGCGTGTCATAGTCAAACGGGTCGATGGCCAGGCGGCGCATCTCGGCACGGCGCTCGGCAGGGCAAACCACGACGATGTGGCCGACCTTATTGCTACGGTCAAATGCGCGGATGGACCAGCTCATAAGTGGACGGCCCGCTACATTGACGAGCTGCTTACCACCGGGGTTACCAAAGCGCTGGCCGCTGCCACCGGCAACGACCACGGCGCATACGGGCGCCATTATGCGTTCCCCTGTTTGGTGCCCTTCATGCGGTACAGGGAGTCCGCAAGAATGGCAGGGTTGTTGACGCCAAAGTCGCCCAGGCGCTCCGGGTCCTCGCTGATGTCGTCCATGAGCTCCTGCAGCGAGCCATACTCGTCGACGATCTTCTCGGCCACGCCGTCGCGCACGACGGACACGCGCGAAAGCGTGCGCAGGCCCAGCGGCGTCATGACGGAGTCCTCGTCCAGGTCGTCATAGCCCAGAACTGCCGCCACATGCTGCGGGTCGGACAAGTCCTTGGGCGTCATACGGGCAAGCTCGGCGCGGATCTTCTCGGCGTTGGCCTCAGAGGAATCGCTTGCGTAGTCGCGGATCATCAAGTCGTATTCGGTATCCATGCTGGAGCCCGCGAGCTGCTCGAGCTGCATCTGCACGAGCTTGCCCTGATTACCCAGCTTGACGATGCAATCCTTAAGCTCGGTCTTTGCCTGCTGCATGATCTCGAAGCTCGAGAAAATCCCGGTAATGTCGGCGAGCGTAACGTAGTCGTCGAGCTCGAGGGCCGTCAGGCGCAGCAGGGAGCGGTCGAGCGACTGACGGGTAGTCTGGAGCGTGGCGACGAGCTGGTTGACCGAGCTCATGATGGTGGTGACGGGCTGGATCTCGTAGCTCTTGCCATGAACGTACACGTTGACGACGGCACGACGGGCCGAGACCGAGATCACGATGGCATCCGTGAGCACCGACATGCGGGCGGCGGTGCGGTGACGCATGCCCGTCTCACTCGTGGCAAGCGAGGGATCGGGATTGAGGTGGAAGTTGGCGCGCAGGATCTGGGTGAGGTCGCCGTCGATGACGATGGCGCCGTCCATCTTGGAAAGCTCGAACAGGCGGTTCGAGGTAAACGAAATGTTGAGCGGGAAGCCGTCGTTACCAGCAGCGAGCACGTTTTCGGTGTCGCCGACGCAAATAAGAGCGCCCAGGTGACCAGCAATGATCATGTCGAGGGCGGTGCGGATCGGCTGGCCAGGTGCCGTCAGGCGAATGGCCTGTTCCATACGCTTTTGCAGCTCGTTCTTATCCAAGGCATCGCTCCCATCGTATACTCTCCATAAACGTCAATAAGTTTCTCACGGTTTGCCCCTGTGACGCCCGCAAAATCCGATGCTTACAGAATGAGCGAACACAGCTTAGGTAGCTCATTTGGGACGGGATCTTTTGACCACCCATGTGGTAGCATCGGGTCTCATATAAATGAGGGAGTAGTCGTGTAATCGGGTTCGCCCGCAGAGAGGGAGCCAGACTATGGGACTCGCAGAGCTCGTGTTGCTCGCCGTTGGCCTTTCGATGGACGCCTTTGCCGTTTCCATCTGCAAGGGCCTTGGCATGAAGAAGATCAACCTTAAAGTCGCCGTGGTGCTCGGCCTGTTCTTTGGCGGCTTTCAGGCCGGCATGCCCGTAATCGGATGGGCGCTCGGCAGTCAATTCATGGGCATCATCGGACCCATCGACCATTGGATCGCCTTTATCCTTTTGGCCTTCATCGGCGGCAAAATGCTGTGGGAAGCCTTTACCGAAGACGAGGATGAAGGCGACGGCAAGGATGCCGAAAAGATTGACCTGGGCGAGTACCTGATCCTCGCCATCGCCACCTCAATCGACGCCCTGGCCGTGGGCATCTCGTTCGCCGCGCTCTCGGTTTACATCGTTCCCGCTGTATCGCTTATCGGCGTCACAACGTTTATCTTCTCCGTCGCCGGCGTAGCGATCGGCCACACCTTTGGCGCGCGCTACGAAAAACCCGCCACCATCGTGGGTGGCGTCGTACTCGTTCTCATCGGGCTTAAGATCTTGCTTGAGCATCTGGGGATTCTCGCGATATAAAAAACGCCTCTCATAAGCCAACGTCAATGTAGGGGTCTCATGCAAAGTTTTGCATAATGCCTATTCGTGCAGACTTTTGCATGTCATACTGATATGCAAAAGTCTGCACGTTAGGAGATCGCCGTGGATACCCTTCCCATCACCACACCGCGCCAAGCTGGCATCTACGTGCGCCAGGCACGCGAGACTCAGGGTCTCACCCGTGCCGCCCTCGCCAAAAAGGCCGATGTTTCGGAGCGCCTGCTCGCATCGCTCGAGCTAGGAGACGCCACCGGCATTCGACTCGACAAGCTGCTGACGATTTTCAATGCTCTTGGACTGGCACTCGCCGCTCAAGGGGATATCGGCGAAGCGAAAAACGAGCGACCAGTCGACGCCCCGCATCCTGATCAACCTTGCAGCATCCCCAGACGCCATCACACTCAACGTCCCCATCATCGCAACCGTCGTAGTACCGCCATTCCGGCTCTTGCAGATGCCCCCTTTACATCCGCACTCTACGACGAGGTCTTCGCCGATTTCGCCATGTCCAATCTCGGAGTCTCGATTGCCGCAAACGCATCTAACCAAACCAAGCCCGAAGGGAAATAGCCAATGGTCAGAACATCACTTCGGACTATTATTTGCGGCGTACCTGCGGGAACGCTCACGCAAGATGAAAACGGTCTTATCAGCTTTACCTACGATCATGACTATGACGGGCCAGCCCTATCGACCAACATACCCGTATCGAATCGCACATACGGACAACAGGTCATGAATCCGTACCTGTTTGGCCTTCTACCCGACAGCGAGGACCAACGAAAAGCAATTGCCGCCGAATTCGCCGTTAGGCCCAACAATCCCGTTGCGTTGCTCAGCCATATCGGACTCGACTGTCCGGGCGGCGTGCAGTTTTGTGCCGAAGAAGACGTCGACGCCGTCCTACATCGCGCTGGCGAATACCGCCCTATAGACGACCACGAAATTGCTCTCCGTCTCAAGTCGATCAGAGATGACCGCGATGCATCGTGGATGGGTCTAGATGAAAGTTGGTCACTTGGAGGCAACCAGGGCAAGTTCGCGCTCGCGTTCATAGACGGCCGCTGGTGCGAATGCATGGGGTCCTCGCCCACGACGCATATTTTCAAAAATGGCGTTATCGGTTTTAAACTCGAGGCTCTCAATGAGTTTGTCTGCATGAAAAGCGCCCAGCGCGCCGGCATCGCAACGGCAAACGTCGAATATCGTATGTTTGAGGACGAACCTGCCCTCATTGTTGAGCGCTATGACCGCGTGAAAGTCAAAGACGGAACGATCAGGCGCCTACATCAAGAAGACCTCTGTCAGGCACTTGGGGGGATGCCCACCCAAAAGTACACGGCAGACGGCGGCCCGACCACGCGCGACATTCAAGAGCTCCTCGTAAATACGAGCCACCATCAACTTAACCTGTATCTGTTTACGCAGATACTGTTCTTCAACGCCATTATCGGCGCACCGGATGCGCACGCGAAAAACTATTCCTTGCTCCTTGGAAACGACGGCGCAGCCATGATGGCTCGAATGTACGATGTCGCGTCGGGTTTGGCATATGAGCGCATGCGCCGCCGGGCGCGCCTTGCCATGAGCGTTGGCGGCGAAAATCGTGTGGGGCGCATCGGTCCAGGCGCTATCCGCCGATACCACGGTATGGGCGACCCCGCGCTGGAGGCGGCGCTCACCGATGCCGGGCTATCCGAGAAGTTTTGCTTTGCGACCATGATGGACCTCGCCTACGAGGTGCCCATTTGCATGGAAGAGGTCATGGACGAATACGCCGATCTGCCCGGCATGACGGACCTGCGCGAGCATATGCTCGGCCCTGTCCGCGAAAACTGCCAGCGCACCCTCGACCTCATCAGGGCAGAAATGGACTAGGTGGCCGTAATTTCGCAATTATCAAACAATTTCGCAATTATCAAACAAAAGAGAGGGGGCACCCGTCGCAAAAGCTCGGGTGCCCCCTCTCGTAATGTCATTTGCAATCCGCTAGCACGTGGCTCGTGCTGCTGCTAGCGCAACCTTTACGCGGCAAGGCGCTTGAGGACGTCGATGAGCAGCTCGTAGAAGCGCTCGGCAGAAGCGAGCTCCATGCTCTCGTCCGGGGTGTGGACATCGGAGAGCGTCGGGCCCACGGCGATGGCGTCCAGGCCGTGCAGGGCCTCAGCAAACAGGCCGCACTCAAGGCCAGCGTGAATGGACTCGATGCGCAGCTCGGAGCCAAAGAGCTCGCGATAGCTCTCGACAAAAACGTCGCGGACCGGCGAATGCTCGGCATAGCTCCAGCCGGGATACTCGAACTCAAACTTGGCGTCGAAGCCCAGGACATCGGCCAGCGTTTGCAGACGGTCCTTGAACTCGTTCTGCAGCGAGGTGATCGAGGAGCGCGGGGACAGCATGATCTTGACCTGGTCGTCGGAAGTGGCGACCACGCCGATGTTGGAGGAAACCTCGACGGAGCCGTCGGTGGCGACGTTGCGGCGAATCACGCCGTTAGGGGCAAGACGCAGGGCGCGGATGAGGGCGAGCGCGGACTTCTGGTCCATGGCCTCGACCTCGGCGTCGTCGGCAATCTCGACGGCGCAGGTAAAGCCGGGGTCGAAGACCTCGAGCTCGGCAGTGACGTCGGCGATGATGTCCTTTGCGATCTGGGCCGCGGCCTCGGCGGCAGCGTGGTCGGCGTAAACCAGCTCGGCCTTGCACTCACGGTTGATGGCGTTGTCCTTGGTGCCGCCGTTGAAGCTGACGATGGCTGGCTCGCCGGCAACCATCAGGCGGTCGATGATGCGGGCCATGATGAGGTTGCCATTGCCGCGCTCCAGGTGGATATCGCTGCCGGAGTGACCGCCCAGCAGGCCGGAGATGTCGAGCGTGAGGGTGCTACCGGTCTTGTGCTCGCGCACGATCGGGCAGGTGTAGGTAACGACGACGCCGCCGGCGCAGCTGACGGTGGCAACGCCCTCTTCCTCGGAGTCAAGGTTAATCATGGTGCGGGCGCTAATCTGGGACTTGTCGAGCGTCTCGGCGCCGACCAGGCCAGTCTCCTCGTCGGTGGTGAATACGCACTCGAGGGCCGGATGAGCAATCGAATCGTCGTTGAGCACGGTAAGCATCAGAGCGACAGCAATGCCGTTGTCGGCGCCCAGGGTGGTGCCGTTAGCGGTGAGGACGCCGTCCTTGACGACCAGGTCGATACCATCGGTCGTAAAGTCGTGCTCGACGGAGCCCAACTTGTCGCACACCATATCGATGTGGCCCTGCAGCATCACGGTCGAGGCATTCTCGGCACCGGCAGATGCGGGCTTGCGAATGATGACGTTGTAGACCTCGTCCTGATACACGTCGAGGCCGCGCTCCTTGGCAAACGCAACCAGGAAATCGCTGATGCCTTTCTCGTTGCCAGACCCACGGGGGATCGCGCTGACCTCCTCAAAGAAATGGAACAGCTGAGCGGGCTCGTAGCCGGTAATCTTGTAGTCCATGGTGCCTCCTTGGCGCAACTGGTTAGACAGTAAGACATGCGCCTTGTATATTCCCAGACTTTGCGTGCATAAACCAGTCGAAAACGCCGAGCGCCCTTGCATCATCGGCTAACGGTGAGGAAACGCCACTTTATCAAGATAAAGCAGCTTAGACGGGCAGTGCCGAAGGGACGTTGGACCCTTCAATCAACCTCAACGCCTGTTGAACGTTAATGCATACACCATTGGTATGTTTAATAAGATTCTTGTCCTCCGTCACGACGTAATCGGCATCAATGCGATTGGCGACGCCCAGCATCAGGTCGTCCTCAAAGTCATTGTGGTGGTACTTGAACACAAAGGAGTCGAAGACCTCGTCTGCACCGACCGGGGCGATGATGGCTAGCTCGCGCATCTGTCGAACGCATGCCCAGGCCGTTTCGTCTGCCGCCGCAATGGCGTTAGCGCTCAGTGAGCCAGTCTTTCTTCGGCACTCCTGCTTGATTGCCGCCGAGACAAGATATGACACGTCTTTGACCGAAAGCGACGAGGCAAACAGGGCAATCCGCTCCGAGGCGTCGGCAATCTCGATCAGATGGACGACATTTGCCGTACGGTCGGACCTGCCAGAAAAATAATCCATCCATACGTTGGTATCGATTAACAGCTTGAGGACGCCTTCTGTGCTCATAGTTCCACCCACTCGGGATAGCGCTCCGCCATGGCCTCCTCATAGAGGTCGTCATAGTCTCCCGAGAACTCAGGGATGGGGATGCCGTATTTGAGGCACGAATCGCGAACGATATGGCTGCCTTGCGCGGCCCTTGACTCCATGCGCCGGGGCTCCACTCCGTCAGAAACCGGAGCCGCCGCGTCTCCCTTCGAGGGCATGCGTCCGTTAACGACCAGATACTCCCAAAGTGTCCGAACGGCTTGTGACGGCGTCATGCCAATATGAGTCAGGACGGCGTCTCCCGCTTCTTTGAGCTGGCGATCTATACGCACGTTCATCTGAACTGGCCGCGTGTCTAGTATTGACGTAGGCATATCAGCTCCTTTGCTATACTATATCTCGATTTTAGTATAGCACGGCAGATTGAAGCGCATTTCAATAGAAATGAGGGCGCTTCCTTATCGGAAACGCCCCCGTTATACAAGGTATGTTTAATCCCTACAGCGCACCAGAGCCGGCTTGCATCATGCCGCCGGGGCCCGAACTCACTCCGCCGCTCACGGGCGCGGCGCTGTCAGTGTGCGGTGCCGCCGGGGTGGTATCGCCACCGAGCGTACCTGCCGGACGCGGTGCCGGAATCTCGCCCGTGCCGTGGCTAAAGACAAACTTGCCATCGGCCACGTCGCACAGGACGGTATCGCCCTCGCCCCACTCGCCGGCCAGCAGCTCCTCGGACAGCGGATCCTCGATGAGCTTTTGGATGGCACGACGCAGCGGACGCGCGCCATTGGTGAGGTCGGTACCCTCCGCCACAATCTTGTCGTAGGCCGCATCGGTAAGCTTGATGTTCATGCCGTTTGCGATCAGGCGCTGGCG
>USDH01000015.1 GCA_900553415.1 uncultured Collinsella sp.
GATCAGGCTTATCCGGATCAGGCTTATCCGGATCAGGATTATCGGGCTCCGGATTATCCGGGTCGGGGTTGGGATCAGGCTGACCGGGATCCGGGTTGTCCGGGTCGGGATCGACGGGCTCCTGCTTCTTTTTCACCGTCAGCGTTCCGGGCACGACCTCGACATCGAAATTCGGATCGGTGACCGTCGCGCCGATCTGGTACTTGCCAGCAGGAGAGCTCTCATCGGCATCGCAGGAGTACTCGACCTTCACACCCGAAGTGTCAACCGCACTCTCCAGGCTCGAGGTAAACGCTGGGTTCGTCTCTCCCTCGAAGCGCTCGGCGTCGTCAACCTTCACCTTGAGCTTTGCCGGAGCGATCTCGAACTGGCAGGCAGCGGCACCGATGTAGCCGTGGCTGCGCAGCGTGGCGACAGCGCGGTATGTGCCGGCATCGGTCGGGGCATCCGTCGAGGAATATTGCGTACTTCCGCGTCCGTAGTACCAGACCTTAAGGTCACCCTTGCAGACCTTGGGAGCACCGGAAACTTCGGGCGCCTGCAACGCGCCATTAAAGGTAAAGTCGCCATCCGTAAACGTAAGTTTTACGCGCTTTGACTGGACAACGAGCGCAAAGCGGGCGGTCATGGCCTCGCCACGAGCATCCGTGCACGTGATATCGAAGGCGGAAACGCCCGTCTTGGACGGAACGCCCGAGAGCGTCAGGCCGCCCGAAGTACGGGAGAGTTTGAGCCCGTCGGGGAGCTTCGTCTCATCCCATGCGTACTCGTACGGAGCCTTGCCGCCCGCGGCCCCGGCAATCATTGCGAGGTACGTGCTGTGGGCGCTCGCTGCCGGCAGCAGGTCGCCGTTAAACACAAGGGTGTCCCACGGCACGATGGAGACGGAGGCACAATCACTGTCCGCCTGTTTCTCGGTACCAAGGTAGCGCTGAGTGATGCGGCAGAAATACTCGCCGGCCTGCTCGTCATCGAGGTCCGCGAGCGAGAGCGTCTCCCCCGTCTCGCCCTCGAGCGCCACGGCCTTGCCATTCACCATGCGGAACCACTGGTAGGAAAGCTCAACCTCGGCAGCACAACCCGTGGACGAGACTGCGTGGTCGGTGACGTTCTTACCTGCCTCGGCAGCGACCGAGAGCGCGACGGCATCGCCCTCGTGGACGCTCACGTCCTGCGGCTGCGCGACCACACGCGGAGCGTCCGCCTTCGCAAACTCGAACGCGACCTCCTGCGATGCGGTGACATCGCTCAGCGTGACCTCGTACGCCCCGCCCTTGTAATCAGAAATGTCGAGGTCAACGGTCGCATCTGAGCCGGCCTGCGCGACCGTCACGCGCTCGAGGTAGCAGCCCTCGTCGGGCGTCGCCGAGAGGGTCGCATCCCCGCCCTCAACGACCGAAACCAAGTCGTTGTCGACCGAACCGTTGACTACCTTCGCCGTCACTTTGTAGTGTTCGGGCTTCTTCTTGACCGTCAGCGTACCGGGGTCGACCGCGACATCAAAGTTCGGATCGGCAACCGCCGCGTCGATCTGGTACTCACCCGCCGGCGATTTCTTATTCGCCGAGCAGAAGTACGTAACCTTAACGTCCGAGGTGTCGCAACGGCTCACCAAGCTGGAGGTAAACTCGGGATTTTCCTGGCCCTCAAAGCGCTCGGCATCGTCGACCTTCACCAGCAACTGGGCAGGTGCAACGGAAACCGTCAACTCGACGTCCTCGGCGGCAAGATAGTTTCGAGACGCCTTGGCATGGGCGACGACACGTGCCGTACCGGCAGCCTTCACCGTCGCGCAACGTCCCTTAATCGAAACCGGGCTCGCATCGCCATCGGAATCGACCAGCTCAAAAGTCACGGGAGTCTGGGCAACGTTGTTAAACACAATGGGGTCTCCACCGTACACGCCCGAATAGCTTGTCGTTCCCGTA
The DNA here is from genome assembly GCA_900553415.1 of uncultured Collinsella sp. GTDB lineage: Bacteria > Actinomycetota > Coriobacteriia > Coriobacteriales > Coriobacteriaceae > Collinsella. The sequence goes on from USDH01000015.1 coordinate 1,929, forward strand.
ATGACCTGGCTCGCCTTTGTAATCGAGAACTCGGCGGACTCTTTACCCTGATAGTTGGGGTCAGTCACCTTAACCGTGACGCGGTAGTTACCGCTGTCGCACGGCTCCAGCGCCGTCGGACCATAGGACGTTCCATCTATACCGCAATAGGCAACGGAATAGCCAGACGCATCAAGGCCGGCAACCGCAACCGCCGCACCGTGTCGTGCGCCATCGAATGTCACATCAGACGTCTCGATCGAAATATCGACCGGGGCCTTCTCGATCGTGAAGTCACAGGAGGCATTACCGACATATCCCTTGGCGTCGAGCGTCACCACCGCACGATACGTGCCGGCATCCACCGGCGCCTGATCCGACGAGTAATGTGTGTCGCCCGTGCCAACATAGGTCAGTTTGACATCGTCCTCGCAACCCTCGGGCACGCCCGAAAGCTCCGGGGCCTGCGCAGTCGCGTTATAGGTAAAGGTCTGGCCCTCAAATGTAAGCGGAGCTTCCTTCGCCTTCACGAGCAGCGCGAAGTGCGCATCGCACTTGTTGCCCAGGTCATCGGTGCACCTAATCTTGAAGCTACGCACACCCGTAGCCGCAGGCACGCCCGAGAGCACCAAGGCGCCCGATCCGTCATCTGCCAGCGTCAGCTGCATGCCCTCAGGAACCTCAACATCATCCAAGTTGTACGCATACGGTGCCTTGCCGCCCGTAGCGCCGGCAATCTCTGCACGGTACTCATCGTGAGCGGTCGCCACCGGCAGCACGCGCCCGTTAAACACAAGTGCTTCTCGCGGCATGACGGATACCTTCGCATGTTCGGTATCCGTCTTTGTCACCGTGGCCAGGTAGTTCTGCGTAATGCGACAGAAGTACTCGCCTTCGCCGTCGCTGTCGAGCTGGGCGATCGAAAGAGTCTCCCCCGTCTCGTTCTTCAGCGCCAACGCCTTGCCGCCATCGTCAGACACGCGATACCACTGGTAGCTCAGCTTGACGTCTGCAGCGGATCCAGATGACACGGCCGCATGGACGCGAACGTTGCGCCCCGCCTCGGCGGCAACCGAAAGTTCAACCGGATCGCCCTCATAAGCGTTTGCACCCTGCGGCTGGGCGAGCACCTCCGGAGCCGCAGCCTTTGCGAATTCAAACGTGACCTGCTGCGGAGCACTCACGCCACTCAGTGTGACCTCGTACGCCCCACCCTTATAGTCAGAAATATCAAGGTCATAGGCATTGCCGGCCGAACCATCCTCGCCAGCCTCTTCCGCAACGGTCACGTGCGTCAGGTAGCAGCCCTCATCGGGCGTCGCCGAAAGCGTCACCTTGCCATCCGTGGCGACCAAAGCAGACTCCGGATCAACCGATCCGTTGACCGCTCGGGCCGTCACCTTGTACTTAGGCGCCTCCGCAAAGCGCGCCTCGACGGTCATGTTGTCCTCGGGGACAAACGTCCAGGTAGCATCCGTGCTCAGCGGCTCATCGCCCAACGACCCGTCGTCATTGCGCGCATACCACCCATCGAACACATACCCCGCATCGGGAACGGCAGTCAGGGTCGTGGACTCACCGTTCTCGACTTCGTTGGTCACGGCATAGCCCAGAGATTCGTCCTCGGAGGAACCCTCGACGTGTCCGCCCTGACGTGAATCCACCGCCGTAACCGTCATCGACGCCCGCTCATAAACGGCCGTAAAAGTACGGTTGCCAAACACAACGCGGTTGATCACCGGTGTGGCGCCCACAGGCATGCCGTTCTCGTCGACCCAGTATTTAAACTTCCAACCCTTGTGCGGCACGGTAAACATAATCGCCGCGGAGTGGTAGGAGCCGCCGGTACCAAGCGCAACCATGCTAAAGCCCGCGTCCTTGGGATACGTAGCGACCTGAACATCGCAGCCCGTCTCATAGAACACGGCCGTAAGCTGCCTATTCTCCTTTGCGGTACCGATATAGAACGCGCTGTAGCTCACCGTGACACCCGCATCGTCGACCCAATGCGAGAAGTGGTGCTTCTTCCACGGGATCGCGATCGCCATAAACATATCGCCCCTGTCGTATGACCTGCTACCGGCAGGAATGCCGTCGACCAGAAGGGCCGTACCGCGGAAGATGGACGAGCCGTTGACGGTAATGGTCACCTGTCCATCGGATTCGAACTGCGCGTAGTACGTTATGTCTTGCGTGACGGTCACATCGAGAGTCGTCGCGGTCTCGACAATCGAGGTGCCCTCCTTATCGGTGCTCCAGCCCACAAAGCGATAGCCCATACCGGCAACAGCGGTCAGTTCCACCTGATCGCCCACGGCAAAGCTGCCGCTGCCCGTAACACGGCAGCCCCTGTTCGAAGTCTTGTCCTTCACCACGACCTCGCCCGTAACGGTCACCTCGTACGGATCGGCAAACACGGCCTGGAGCTCCAACGTATCGTCCTCGAGCCCCTCGACCATATCCTTGTCAAGCTTAACCCAACAATGGGCGTCGCAGCTCAGCAGCGACTTGTTGCCCTCGGCATCCAGGACATACCAGCCGACAAAACGTTTGGTTCCCGTAGGCGTAGCGTTGAGTTCGACCGTATCACCGAATTGATAGGAGCCCTCGCCGCTCAGAGTGCAAACGCTATCGTCACTCGCGCTCAAAACGACCTGATAGGACTTAGGCGTAAAGATCGCCGTATAGGTGGCGTCACCCGTGACCTTAACGGTATAGTCGGCGTTCTCGCTGACTGACTCGCCCTTGTCGTCCGTCCAACCCGCAAACGAATACCCGGTGTTTGCAGTCGCGCGAAGCGTTGCGCGGTCGCCGGCCTCATAGCCACCAAAGCCGCTCACGGCTCCGCCCTCGGCAGGCGAAGCAACGGTATGCACAACATACGAACCCGACGCAAAGACGGCATAGAGCGACGTATCCTCACGCACGGTAAATCGATATGTTTTCTTGGAGCTCACGCATGTGCCATTACGGAACCAGCCCACAAAAGCCGTATCCTCGGCGGCGACCGCGCGCACGGTTGCGACCTGCCCGGCGGCATACGCCCCCGCACCCTCGACCGTGCCCATGTTCTCTTCGCAGGAGACGTCCACCGTATATTGCTTTGCCGAGAACACGGCTTGGAGCGTCGTGTCAGACGTCGGCACCACGTGATAGGTACTGTCACGGCTTACCACGGCGCCCGAGGCATCGGCCCAATACTCAAACGCATAGCCCGAAAGCGCATGCGCGGTCAGCGTGGCGGCATGCCCCGCCTCAACGGTACCCGTGCCCTCGACCCAGCCGGCGACACCCGATTCGACCAGCGAACCGGTGCCGGAATCGACTACCGTCGTCGCGTCGACTTCATAGCTTTTTGCCATAAAGCGAGCGATGTGCACATGGCTGCGTTCCTGGTGGCAGGTGAACTCCGCATCGGCAGACTCAAACGTGCCGTCTGCCGTATACCAACCAGTAAAGACATAACCGGGATTGGGCGTTGCCTTAAGGGCAACCTCCGCGCCGCGGTCCGCAAGAACGCGGCTCGCCTTGACGGTGCCACCCTCCGCAGGATCGGCGAGGGGCACGCAGACGGTATCGATAGGCACAAAGCCCGCGGTAATAACGCAGTGCCCGGTTTTACCGCGAGCCTTCGCAACCAACGAAGTCTCGTGCTTAAGGCTCTTCAGGCGGCCATTGACGTACCAACCCCGGAACAAAAAGCCAGGATGGGCCTTGGCCGTCAAATGAAGGGTTTCCCCTAATTTGAACGTATCGGTCGTAGGCTTCACCACGGTCCCATTGCACGTCACGGTACCGCCGAGCCATGAATCGGCGATGACGATGACCTCGGGCTTTGAGTCGGTAAAAATCGCGGTATAGGTATCGCTCTTGGTGACCTTGACGACCAGCTCGGCGGTATCGTACTCCTTACCGGAGCCATCCTTCCAATGGTCAAAACGATAGCCGTCGTTGGCCTTCGCCTTGAGCATCACCGTGTCGCCATATCCGCAGGTAACCGAAGATGCCCCCGGGTGCCCTTCGATCTCGACCGTGCCGCGCTCCACAAAGGTCTTTTTTGCCTTCGCCGTCACGGTATACGTGTTTTCCTCAAACACCGCGCGCACGGTGCATTCCACGTCCTCGGGATAGAACTCGAGGTAGCTGGGGTCGGTGCCCAAAAGCAGGTCCGTCTTGGCGTCGTACCAGCCCTTAAAGGTAAATTGTTTGCTCGCCTCGGCCGTAAGCTCAATGCTCAGCGTGGCAGGCTCGCCCTTCATGCAGTAGCCCTCGCCGTGCACCATATATTTGCCCGCCATGGCCGCGGCCGGCTCAACGACCACGTCTACCTTGCAGGCGCGCGTAAACTTCGCTTGGATCACGCAGTCGGTAATGGGCTCAAAGGTATAAGAGCGCTCGCTCGAAACCAGCGTCGAGGTGACATCCGAGCCGCCGTTGCTCAAATACCAGCCGTCAAAGATATAGCCCTCGGATGGGGTGGCCTCCGCGGTCACACGCTCGCCTTCGGGAACCTCGAGCACCATGCCAGCAGTCTCGCCACGCTTCAGCGTAACGGTACCGCCCTCGAGCGGGTCGGCCTCGGCACGCACAGTATGCGCATCCCTGCCGTCCATTACGGCCTCGATCCGGGCATTCCCGTTAACGCGGTATTCGCAAACTTCCTGCTTGTTGGCAATCGTGATGCCCTGCGCATCGGTTTCGCGCCATTCCACAAACCGGTACGTTTTCTCCGGATTGTCGGGGCGTACCTTGGGCCGCATCGTAAACGTGAGAATGTCCCCATCCTTCGCGCGAACCTTGCCATCCACGACCGGCACACCATCGCACAGAACCTCGGCGCTGTCGAAGGGATCGGTATTCACCAGGATGGTCTTATCCGCCTTACGGAAGCGTGCAACCAGATGGCGGTCGACCTCGGCCTTAAAGATATACGTACGCTCGGGCGAAACCTCGATGCCGTCCTCAAACCATCCCACAAAGGCATAGTCAGGACCCTCGCTCGCAGTGACCATAGCCTGATCGCCACGCGTAATGCTCTGCTTTACGGGGCTTGCGGTACAGCCTGTCGAAAAATCGGCCTGAATGCCATCGGCTTCGGCAACCGCCGTAATCTCGACTTTTTTCTCGAAAACGGCCGTCATTTTTACGACCTCGGGCGTCAGGTCCGTGATCGTCATCGTCTTGAGAGGAGATGTCGAGACCTCGACGCCGTTCTCTTTCCAACATACGAAGCGATAGCCGGGATTTGCGACAGCCTCGAGCGTGGCGACCGTCCCCTCATAGTGGATACCGCCTCCGGTAACGACGCCGCCCACCTCGGGCTGCGCGGTGGCAATTATTTCGATCTTATGGTCGCCATGAGGCTTGGGCTTCTTGTGGTCGTCGATGATGTCCTTAATCTCCTTGAGCACCTTGGTGCCCACAGCGGCAACATCCTCAATATTGTCGGCCATACCGATCTCGATCACCGCGTCGGCCGCGATGGGGTCGACGATCTCGCCCAAGCCATACATGGTAGCGAGAACGGCCGCAGCCGTAATTGCGGCGATGAGCGCGGCCTTAAGCGCCGCGAGTGACTCGTCGGGGTCAGTCGCCTCGCGGAAATGCGCGGTGTACTGCACATCCCCCTCGAGCACAAACGTGTAGGACGGACCATCGACCCCGGTAAAGACAACGTTGCCGAGGGCATCGGTCGCGTAGTCAAACACATAGCCAGGCATTGGCACCGCCACGACCGTTACGCGCGACCCGATACCGTACAGACCGGTAGAGAGGAACTGTCCGAGCGGCTGCCCGTTCTCATCGACCCCGTCCACACTCAGCACAACGTTCGCCTGCGGAGCGCAGTAGCGCGGAGTGATCTCGATCCTAGCGTCAGTCTTGTCCTCGGACACAATCGCATCTGCCTTGTCCACCGTATAAGTAAAGTCGAGCTGATCGCTCGCGGCGTACGCATCATCGCCCTCGCCCAGATACCAGCCCAGGAAGAGAGCGTTATCCGTGGCGGCGGAAAGCTCAACCGTCTCGCCGGCATTGCGATAGCAGTTTTGCGCGGTAACGCTCAGGTGCGCAAAGTCCTGCGACGAGTCGGTCGCCTGCGCATCGTTGGCATGCACCGCATAGTCCTTGAGCTTAAAGCGAGCCTCGAGGGACAGGTGCTTATCTGGCGTAAACGTGTAGACCGGCTCCTTGGAGATGTACTTGCCGGACTCGGTATCATACCAGCCCTTAAACGTGATGTTGTCGTTGAGCATTCCTAGAGCACCGGCATCGAGCGTGACCTCGGCGCCCGCATCGATCGTCGTCGCGCCGGAAACATCGGGCAGCTCAACGCCGTCCATCAGTTTGTGTTCGCCTTTATCGATCGTTTGGGCATAGGAGATCTGGAACGACGTCGGCTCAGGCTTCTTGAGCTGTAGCGTGCCCTTGGTCTGGGATTCAAAATGCGAATAGCCGTCGTCATACACGAGCTTTACGGGCTGTCCGTCCATCGACTCATCGAAGACGTCACCGTCGCAGGGGGTGGCCGTAAGGTACTCGCCGAGCTCTTCCTGTATGAGGGCCTCGTAGTCCCAAATCGATACCGTATGCGGGTAATCGAGCTCAACGCTCATGCCCTCGAGCGAAATGGTCTCCCCCGTCTCATAGGTCATGTTGTTGGGGTCGCATGAGATCTCAACGTTCTCAAGCACCTTGCCCACCGGGACGGGCAGGCAGCCGTTGCACCTCTCCCAAACAGCTTTGGGATGCCCGTTAGCATACTTCGGAATCATCTTGGCGGGGACCATGACGGTCATGTTGTATTTGGGGAACGTGTCGGTGCTAATGAGCACCGCATGGTTGCACCCAAAGAACACGGTCTCGAGATTGGTACTGCCAAACGCTTTTTCCGGCAACTCCTCGATCTTGGAGTTATATGGCAGCGTCAGCCCGCCGCTCAAGTCGGTGCCGTAGAAGCAGGTGTGGCCAAGCGTTTCGACCGTTGTGTTGCTCTCGAGCCCTGTGGTAGCAAGGTTCGAGCAGAACCTGAACGCGCAAACGCCAATCGATGTAATGGAGGCATTCTTGTCCAGGCCGGTATCGGTCAGAGCCTTGCAGCCTTCGTAGGCTCTGTCGGGAATCGATGTGAGGCCGACAACCTTGTCGAGCCCCGTGGACACCAGCCCACTGCCGGCAAACGCGGCATAGCCCATCGAGCCAATGGTAGTAGTCTCGCTGATGTTCAGGCTCGTAAGCGACTCGCAGCCATAGAACGCCTCTTTTCCGATGGTGCCGATGGTCATACCGGAAAGGCTGATATCGGTGAGATTAGGGCAGTTATAGAAGGCGTGCAATCCGATTTTGGAAATGGAACCGTTCTCAAAGCGCACCGAGCGCAGATTGGAAGAGTCGGCGCAGAGCTGTGCGTCGACTTCATCAACCCCGTAATCGACAATCAAATTCGTTACCATTCGACCATCGACAGAGTTCTCGCGCGGGTTGTTTTCATCGATTTCTACCGTAAGATTTCCGTTTGCGTCGCACGGATACAGATAGTAATTGGGCATGAGCTTGGCATACTCGTAGGCCGCCTGCTGCAGGTTGCCCTTGCTGTACGCGACAAGGCGCGTGTAGCCATCGTCATACACCAACTGCATGGGTTCTCCGTCCATCGAGTCATCGAAGACGTCGCCGTCGCAGGGAGTCGCCGTAAGGTACTCGCCGAGTTCTTCCTTTATGAGGGCTTCGTAGTCGCTATCCATCGTCGAATGAGGATATTGAAACGTGACACTCATGCCCTTGAGCGAAATGGTGTCACCCTGCTGATAGGCCATCTTGTCGGGATCGCGCGAAATTTTTATCTTTTGGAGTACCTTACCCACGGGGACGGGCAGGCTACCATTGCAGCTCTCCCAAACCTCTTTAGGGTGGCCGCTTTCGTATTGCGAAACCATCTTGGCAGGGACCATGACAGTCATGTATTGCTTGGGAAACGTGGTGGAATTAATGAGCACAACATGGTCGCACCCAAGGTACACGGTTTCGAGCTTAGAGCCATAGAACGCACGGCTCGGCAGTTCCTCGATTTTGGAATAAAGGGGCAGCGTCAGCCCGCCGCTCATATTGGTCCCGGAGAAGCAGCCTTCGCGGAGCGTCTTGATCGTCGTATTGCTCTCAAGTCCGGTCGTCGCAAGGCGGGAGCAGTTTTTGAACGCATTAACGCCGATTGACGTGATGGATGTGTTCCCGCCCAGACCGGTATCGGTCAGAGCGCTGCAGGCATTATAAGCGTTCTCAGGAATCGAACTAAGGCCAACGACCTTGTCGAGCCCCGTAGACCGCAGCCCGCTCCAGGCAAACGCGGCATCGCCCATCGTGCCGATGGTGGCGGCGTCGTCAATATTTAGGCTCGTAAGCGATCCGCATCCAGCAAAAGCCTCTGTTCCGATACTTCCAATGGTCATACCGGAAAAGCTGATATCGGCGAGATTGGAGCACCCAGAAAAGGCGTGTAGTCCAATTGAAGAAATAAAGCTGTTCTCAAAACGCACCGAACGCAGATTGGAGGAATACTCACAAATATATCCAGGGACCCCATCCGCTCCGTAATCAACGATCAGATTGGTTACTAATTTACCGTCGACAGAGCTCCCATACGGGTCGTTTCCATCAATCTCTACCGTAACGCTTCCGCTTGCATCGCACGGATACACATAGCCGTTCGGCATAAGCTTGGCATACTCATAGACCGTTGGGTCCTCATACACGAGGGGATTGACCTCGCTGTCATCGGACGAGGACTCTGACGTTGCAGGCGAGCTCTTTGCAGCATCGGAATCAGTCGCAGCACTTGTGAGGTCCTGCGCCAGGCTCGTCCCGGGGGCGTCGGATGCCGCGTTGGATGAGTCGTCCTGCGTATTACTCGTTTGGTCGGAAGACGTGGATGAAGCGCTTTCGTCCGAAGGTGATGATTCATCGACCGCGTCGGTATCGGAGCCCGAGTCGGTCTCTTGGGCCTCGCTCTCGACAGCGACCGCCCCGGCGTCATCGGCATAAGCCGCGCGGGGCGCAAGCGGTATCGAGGTCACGACCATCGCGATCGAAAGATAGACAACCAAAAACCTATAGAGGGCAGCAGTGATCCTGTTCATAGGAACCTTCCCGCAATTCGCAAAGATACAGAGTCCCAGAGTGGGCCATCATTTCACATTACCCTGTATAAGCGACAATGCGGGAAGGTAGCGCAAACGGTTTATCTAAGGGCGCAGAAGGTTGGTCTAATCGCTGCTTAAATCGCGCAAAGCGTCAATCGCGGTGTCGACTTCCTCGTCCGTGTTGAAATACCCAAACGAGAAGCGAACGACACCCTGGCGTTCGGTCCCGAGCGCGCGGTGCATGAGCGGAGCGCAATGGGCGCCGGGGCGCGTCGCAATCCCCCACCCCTGCATGAGCGCGTCCGAGATCTCGGCAGAGTCGATATCACCCACGTTGAGTGAGACGATCGCCGAGCGCGACGGCTGGTCAAAGGCGCCGTAGAGCTTGATCTCCGGGATTTCGCGCACGCCAGCGAGAAAGCGATCCGCCAGTGCTCGCTCATGCGCCGCAATCGCCTCGACCCCGCCTTGCGCCTCGATAAAGTCGAGACCTGCGGAAAGTCCCGCGATGCCGTGGCCGTTGAGCGTGCCCGCCTCAAGGCGCGTGGGCCACCCAAGCGGCTGCAGCGCATCGAAGCTGTGCACGCCCGTGCCGCCCATGGCCCACGGAGCCACGTCAATGCCCTCCGCCACGGCCAGGCCGCCGGTCCCCTGCGGACCCATGAGCCCCTTGTGGCCGGTAAAACACACCACATCGAGCCCCATGGCCTGCATATCGATATGCGCCGTGCCGGCAGACTGCGAGGCGTCGACGATCACCAGCGCGCCGGCCGCATGCGCGATGGCAGCCACACGCGAAACGTCGACCGCGTTGCCGGTCACATTGGAGGCGTGCGTCACCACCACAGCACGCGTGCCCGGCGTGACCAACCGACCGAGATCGTCGTAGTCGAGCACGCCGTTCGCGTCGCAGCCCGCATGCTCAACGGTCACGCCCTGCTCTGCCGCCAGGCGGTTGAGCGGACGTAGCACGGAGTTGTGCTCAAGCACCGTCGTGACCACGCGGTCGCCGGGGCGCACCACGCCATTGATTGCGGTGTTAAGCGCCGCGGTGGAGTTGGGCGTAAAGCACACATGGTCCGCCCTCGGGCAACCTAAAAGGCGCGCGAGCTTGGCACGGCAACCGTGAATCGTACGAGCGGCATCGAGGGCGCCCGACGTGGCGCCGCGCCCGGCATTGCCGAGCGAGCACATCGCCTGCACCACGGCATCGATGACCGTCTGCGGCTTGTGCATGGTCGTCGCCGCGTTATCCAGGTAGATCATCGCACGACCTCCCACATATCAATCACGGTATAGCCCTCGGTGGGAACGCCCGCCGCGGCAAGCTCGCTGCGCAGCAGCTCCTCATCGGCAGGCAACGCTTTCCACGCCAGACCACAGCCGGCAGCGACCTCCCCGGGCACGGGAATCGTTCGCCCGGGAAGGCCGCGCTCGATGCACAGGGACTCGCAGCCCATGGCGGCCGCCGTGGTGGGAAACGTGATGACAAGCGCCGGGCGCTTCTCCCTCATGGCAACTCCAACCAATACGCTACGGGCGCACGACGCGCACGGCCTGCTCCATCTTCTCCACGATCACGTACATGTTGGTGACCTCGCCCACCGCAAGCTGGTCTTTAATGCCATAGTGGTCGAGGCAGGTGCCACAGGTGAGGATTTCGACGCCCTGCTCAGCCAGCCCCTTCAGGTCGTCGAGCACCGGAGAGCCCTCGACGGTGAGCTTGGCACCGCCGTTGTAGAACAGCATAGTCGCGGGCAGCTCCTCCTGCTGCGTCACGGCAAAGATGAAGGCCTTCATGAGCTTGTGGCCCAGCTCGTCGTCGCCGCGGCCCATGCAGTCGGTGTAGACGGAAATGACGAGCTTGCCCTTGCCGGCGCTGGCATCACAGAAGGCAGCGCCATCCTGCTCGGGATCGGCCACGGCAACGGCGCCAGAGGTCGCCACGGTCACGTGCCACTCGGCGTCAGAAACCTTCTCGACCGAGGCCGTGCAGCCCTTCTCCTGCGCCATCTTGGAGATGTTCTTGACGGCGGTCTCGTTATCGACCGAGGTCACGACGGCGCCCTCGCCATCGAGCTGCTTCAGGGCTTTGAGCGTCTTGACGACGGGCAGCGGGCAGGCATCGCCCATGGCGTTGACTTCAATCTTGGTAGACATAGCAAATTCCTTTCGAAAGAACCGTTCTAGAGAACGGTAAACAGTTACATAAACGTGCGGGCTAGCGGACAACGTGGACGGCAGGACCGCCTGGCACCGGCTCGCACACGCGACCGACGGCGGCGGCAACGCGCCCCTCGGCATGCAGACGGCGCGCAAGCTCATCCACATCCCACGCGGGCGCCGCGATGAGCAAACCACCCGAGGTCTGCGGATCGTACAGCGCGTCAAGCATGCCCGGCTCCAGGTCCTCGTCGGCAGCCACGCGCGGGCCAAAGAAGTCCTGGTTGCGGTAGGAGCCCGCGGGGATAATGCCCAGACGCGCCATGTCGAGCACCTGGTCAAAGAGCGGCACCGCCCCCGACGCAAGCTCAACCTGCACACCCGAGCCCTCAGCCATCTCGCACGCATGCCCGATCAGGCCAAAGCCCGTGATGTCGGTGCAGCCGTGAAGCTCAAGTCCCTCTGCCAGACGAATCGGCGCCTCGTTGAGGGTGCGCATCGAGTCAAACATGGCTGTGGCCTCGTCCTGCCCGATGAGCTCACCCTTAATGGCCGTGGTGATGATGCCCGAGCCGATCGCCTTGGTCAGCAGCAGAACATCGCCCACGCGCGCGCCGCTGTTGGCGAGCATGCGGTCGAGCGTGACAAAGCCACTCACGGACAGGCCGTACTTGGGCTCGTCGTCGTTGATGGTGTGACCGCCCGCGATGGAGCAACCCGCCTCGACGCACTTGTCGGCGCCGCCCGCCAGAATCTGGCCGGCGACCTCGATTCCCAGGCAGCTCGGGATGCACAGCAAGTTCATGGCATGGCTCGGCCGCCCGCCCATGGCGTAGATGTCCGACAGCGAGTTGGCCGCGGCGATCTGGCCAAACAGGAACGGGTCGTCGACCATCGGCGGGAAGAAGTCGATGGACTGCACGAGGCCAAGGTTCTCCCCTACGCGGAAGACGCTCGCATCGTCGGAGGTATCGAACCCCACGAGCAGGTTGTCGTTATGCACATTGGGTAAATCGCCCAGGACCTGGGCGAGGGCTCCGGGGGCCAACTTAGCGGCTCAACCGCTCGCGGCCGTCATGGACGTGAGCCTCATGGTGTCCTTAGCCATACGAACCCCCTTCCAACAAATCAACGACTTTAAGTATACGCCCCAGGCACGCTTCCCAAGAGACCGCCGACGGCTCGAACGTCGAAGGCGGAGCCGCAAGCGCCTGCGCGATAGCATCTGCCAGTGCGCGCTCAAACAACGGAAGGTCGGCCGCCACGGGCGTGTCGACATCCGTCATACGTGGCGACGCCACCCACGTCACGGGAGCACCGGGAAGCATCGCCTCCATCCAGGGACGAACGCCGGGCAAATCGGTCGCCACAACTTTGCAGCCGCACGCGAGGGCCTCAATCGTCACGAGCGGCAAACCTTCGTAAAACGAAGGCAGCACAAAGACGTCGGAACTGCGGTAGGCACGCACGAGTTCATCGCTATCCAGGCGCCCCGCAAGCGTCACCGGCACATCCGAGGCCGCGGTCAAGCGCTCGATACGCGCGTACTCGGCATCGTCCCCGCGGCCGCCCACAAGTACCAAGTCAGATGGGCGGACGTCATCGTCAATCGGCAATGACACGGCTCGAACCAGCGACTCGACGCCCTTTTTAAAGCAAATCTTGCCCACGTACACAAGCGATCCCGGCCGCCTCGCCGCGCTTGCGTCGCGGCAGAAGACGCGATGGTCGTAGCCCGTCCCAATCACGTGGATGCGATCGGCATCGACGCCGCACACCAGGCCAATCTGCTCAGCCTGCTCAGCATGGAGCGCAAAGACAGCATCGAGCCGACGAACCGCACTTACGATGCGATCGCGCTCGAGCGCATGCGAACGCAGCTGGCGCAGATCGGTCGAATGGCACACGGCGACAACCGGCACGCCCCGGACGCACTCGCGCGCCAATGCGGTCACCAGATACAGGTGATGGCAGAGCACCAGATCGGGCCGAAACTCAGCCACCGCCCGATCGATTGCAGCAGCAAATGCCCGCTCAAACGCCTTGAGCATCGAGGGCGTCAGGTCACGATAGCGTGTAGAGGGATAGGGCATGACATCGGACATACCGCAGATCGGAAACGGCAGCTCGGGCGACTCGAACGGTACGGCAAACACGGCAGCACGCCGGTCCAGCTCGCCTTGGGTATCACCCGGCGCCGCACCGCAAAGCACGGCGGCGCGATGCCCCGTCTCGATCTGCTCGCGCACAAGCGCGGCAAGGTAGGTGCCGCTGCCGGTGCTATCTGGTTTTTGTGCCGTGATATTGAGGATGCGCATGTCGCGGTACACCCCTAGGCCAAGGCGGCGGCGCGGACAGCCGCGCCGATCGCTCCGGCAAAGCGAGCCTGGGGCGAGGTGGTCACCGGCGACCCCAGTAGCTCGCCCAACCGCTCCACAACGTAAGCGTTCTCGCACAGACCACCGGTCAGATAGTACGGGGCGCCCGCCGCCTGCCCGGCCATGGTCGCCACGCGCGACACGACGCTGTCGATCACGCCACGGGCGATGTTCTCGCGCGGCTCACCGCGACCGATCAGGCTGATGACCTCGCTTTCGGCAAAGACCGTGCACATGCTGCTGATCTTGGTAGGCTCGCCGGAACGCGCCAGGTCGGCCATCTGCTGCTGGGAAATGCCCAGGCGGTCGGCCATGATCTCCAAAAAGCGCCCCGTGCCGGCGGCGCACTTGTCGTTCATGGCAAACTTGGCCACGCGGCCACCCTTGAGTTGGATGACCTTGGTATCCTGACCGCCCACGTCGATCACCGTGCCCTGCTCGCCAAACAGGCGCACGGCACCGGCACCATGGCAGGTAATCTCGGTCACGACCTTGTGCGCATAGGGCACGGCGACACGACCGTAGCCGGTCGCGATCACGCGCGCGTCGTCGGCAGCCACGTCATAGCCGGCCGCTGCCAGTGCCTCGCGCAGACGCTCGGCCGCATCGACCGAGGAAAACCCGGTTGGCTGCACGCACGTCCACGCAATGGCGCTGTCCGTCTCCACCACCGCAGCCTTCGCGGCCGTCGAGCCTATGTCGATACCAATACCAACCACGGCATCCTCCTTCTATGCGGCAAAGCATCTAACCCTTTGCCGCATTTGTCCTACAGGGTTTCGATGAAGGCGGCGATGCGGGTCTCGATTTGGCCCATGTCGCCGTTGCTGTAGTCGGTCTCGATCTTCATATACGGAATACCCGCACCCTCGACGGCCTCCTGCATGCGCGCACTCTCCACGTTAAAGGTGTGGCACGCCTGCAGCACGCTCTCCACTACGCCATCGACGTGGTACTTCTCGCACATGGCCAGCGTATTTTCCATACGACCGTCGTTGGGCGTCATGACCGAGCAGTTGATGTCCAGGTATCGGTCGGCGATGGCGCGTAGGATATCGGGAGCCTCCGGGTCGATCATCATGGCCGCCGTACGCTCGCCCGAGCAGTCGTCCATGCACACAACCACGCCGCCGTTGGACTCGATGGTGCGGCCAATCTTGTTGATCACGCCGCCCACCGGGCAGCCGGTAATCAGAATGCGCTTGGCATCCGCCGCAACCGGGCGCTCGCCCGCGTCGTAGGCCTCACGCAGCTTGGCAACCTTTTGCTCCAGCTGCTGCGTATAGGCCTCGATATCAAAGCTGAACGTACCGGCAAACATGGTGCTCATCAGGTCGACGCCGCTCATGGCCGCCGGCTGGTTAGCCTGCAGCGCAAACATCTCGAGCTGGGCCGCACGCAAGCGGTTGCGACGACGGGCGGCAGCACGCAGGTCGTCATCAGTAATCGTGATGCCGTAGAAGTTCTCGAGCTCCTCCTTGAGCAGACGGCACTCCTCGTACCAGCCCTCGCGCTCGTAAGCGCGGTCGCGACCCTGCGGAAGATGCAGAATGTGCGTGCGCTTGAGCTCGTTGAGCAGCTCGTACATCTTCTTCTTGCCGTCGCAGGTGGTCTCGCCGATGATCATGTCGCTAAAGTACGTAAACGGGCACTTTTGCGAGTAGGCAAACCCGTAGGTCGACTTGATGAGCGGGCAGAGGTTCGCGGGCAGTACCTTCTCGGCCTCGGGAATAACCTCGTCGGACGTTCCGCAGAGTGCCACGCTCGAAGCGCCCGCGGCATCGATAATCTCGAGCGGCGTATAGCTGCACAAAAAGCCGACCAGGCGATTACCGGCCTGCTTGTAATCCTTGACGCGGATAAACGCCGCCTTGCGCTGCTCGTTGAACTCCTCAAACGTGCGCGGCAACGGCTGCTCAATATTTTCCGACATATAACTCCTAAACCTTTTAACCAACCAAGGAAGCGGCTTTCCCAGGTTCCCGAGGTTGCCGTGAAAGAG
>USDH01000016.1 GCA_900553415.1 uncultured Collinsella sp.
CAGTCCGAGAGGCATAAGGTTGATCGCGAGTTCCGCACGAGCCGGAGAGCACTTAATGTGCTCTCCGTGCGAGCAGGACTGTCCGAGCAGGCAACCTTATGCCTCTCGGACTGTCCCGGCCCAACTTGCGTTACGACAGTGCAATACCGCCGAGCCAGCCCCAACGCACGCCAGAGCCCGTACCGTAGAACGAAATAAACGAATCGAGCGACTTCGACGTAATGGGACCCTCGTTACTCATAACGATGCCACCGCCGATATAGATGCCCACGTGGCCATACAGCAGGCCCGGCGCACCGGTGCCGCTATGTGAGGAGTCGGCCACGATCATGCCCACCTGCAGCGCCGAGCGGTCGGAGCTATAGCACCAGGCGTTGAACATGTCACACGCGTTGCCGCCAAAATAGCCCACGCCGGCGTTACGGAAGACATTGGTAACCCACGCCGCGCACCAGTTCTGACCCGGCGAAGGTGTGGAGTAGCATGCGTTGACGACGGCCTGCTGCTTGCCCGAGCCGGCATTCTGCTGCGGAGTTCCGGGCGCATACGATCCACCGCCCGAGCTCGAACCACCCGAGTAGGAATTGTTCTTGTTCGCGGCAGCCGCGGCAGCGGCAGCCTTCTTGGCAGCCTCCTCGGCCTGAGCGGCAGCAAGAATCTCGGAATCGCGCTGGGCCATGAGCTCCTTGACATCGTCGGAGAGGCCGTTCAGAACCGTCTGGACCTCCTGCTGCTTGGCCTGCATGTCCTGCATCTGAGCAGTCTGCTGGTCCTTGAGCTTCTCCAAGTCGGCTTTTTGCGACTCGAGCTCGGACTTCTGTGTATCGAGCTCTTTCTGGATGGTCTGGATGTCCTCGATGGCGTCACGGTCACTTTTGTTGATCTTCTCGACGTAATGCGCGTTGGCGACGAGCTCCTCAAACGAACCAGAAGCGAGCAGCAACGACAAGATATTGGTGCCACCCGACTTGTAGCTTGCCGCCACGCGATCGGAAAGCTCGTTACGCTTCTTCTTGAGCTCCGACTTCTTGGTGTCGATCTGCTCCTGGGTGTCGTCG
The DNA here is from genome assembly GCA_900553415.1 of uncultured Collinsella sp. GTDB lineage: Bacteria > Actinomycetota > Coriobacteriia > Coriobacteriales > Coriobacteriaceae > Collinsella. The sequence goes on from USDH01000016.1 coordinate 1,059, forward strand.
ATCTGACCCTGAACGCCCTCGATGTCGTTGAGCGTCTGAGCGTTCTTGTTAGCGAGCGCCGCGTACTCGTTGGCAATGCTATCAAGCTGGGCCTGGACCTCGTCGAGCTGGGCCTGGGCGGCATTCAGCTTGTCGGTGGTTTCTTGGCTGGCCTCGGCAGCATGGGCGCGGGCAGGCAGGCCAAAAAGAACTGCAGCAGAAGCGGCGCCGAACAGGGCCTTGAGGGCGGTGCGGCGCGAGAGCTCCTGAGTAAAGATGGAATCGCTGTTTGGTGACATATGTACTCCGTTACATGCTTATTTATATGTCGCTCAACTCATACATATTAGCGTACATATGGCGCGTCCCAACGATTTCCACGAACGGCAGAAAACCGCACGGCCGGCGGCATGCACACGGCCTGGAATTACCAAGAGGCGTTATGCATTCCCGTCCTATGAGTACGTTAGCATCATTGCTCTGCCCCTCATTGTGTCAAACAGCTGCACCGTACCTAGCTGCGCTATACTGCCCTCAAGAAGTGTTCCTGATTCGATAGGAGACTACATGTCCCAAGCACTCGACCCCAAAGACACCTGCGTCCTCGTTACCGGCGGTGCCGGCTTCATCGGTTCCCATACCGTCGTTCAGCTGCTCGAGGGCGGCTACCAGGTCGTCGTCGTCGATGACCTCTCCAACTCCAGCGCCGTCGCCATCGACCGCGTCAAGACCATCGTGGGCGACGAGGCCGCCAAGAACCTCACCTTCTACGAGGCCAACGTACTCGACCGCGATGCGATGAACAAGATCTTCGATACTCACCAGATCGACCGCGTCATCCACTTCGCCGGCTTTAAGGCCGTCGGCGAATCGGTGAGCAAGCCTGTCGAGTACTACCACAACAATATCGAGAACACCCTGGTGCTCATTGACGTCATGCGCAACCATGGCTGCAAGTCCATCATCTTCTCGAGCTCCTCGACCGTCTACGGCGATCCGGACAATCCGCCTGTCACCGAGGAAGACCCCAAGAAGCCCGCGACCAACCCCTACGGTTGGACCAAGTGGATGATTGAGCAGATCCTCATGGATGTCCACACCGCCGACCCCGAGTGGGACGTCGTGCTGCTCCGTTACTTCAACCCCATCGGTGCCCATCCGTCAGGCTTGATCGGCGAGGACCCCAAGGGCATCCCCAACAACCTGGTTCCCTATGTCGCCCAGGTCGCCGTGGGCAAGCTCGAGGCCGTTCAGGTCTTTGGCAACGACTACCCCACCCCCGACGGCACCGGCGTGCGCGACTACATCCACGTGTGCGACCTGGCATCTGGTCACGTTGCCGCCCTCAACTGGATGAACGGCAAAACCGGCGTCGAGATCTTTAACCTGGGCACCGGCACCGGCACCTCGGTGCTCGAGGTCGTCGCTGCCTTCTCCAAGGCGTGCGGCAAGGAACTGCCCTACGTGATTCGCGAGCGCCGTGCCGGCGATATCGCCGCCAACTGGTGCGATGCCTCCAAGGCCGAGCGCATGATGGGATGGAAGGCCCAGTACGATATCGCGGACATGTGCCGCGACAGCTGGAATTGGCAGAGCCATAACCCCAACGGCTTCGCCGACGCTGAGTAGCAAAAACCTACATACCGTTCTTGCCCCGATCTCACGATGTGAGACCGGGGCTTTTTCATGGCGCGTAACCATTTACCGAAATACTTCCAACTTTTTTATCTTACCTGTACATGTTTAAACAACATGTTCTACAATAGGCGTATCGAATCAGAACACCGGCGGCGGGCTGCTCTTCCATCAGCAGGCTGACCCCACAACAAGAAGGTTGGAGCGCATTCATGGAGCGTGCAAGCGGCGTCCTCATGCCCGTCTCATCTCTGCCCGGACCATATGGAATCGGCGGCTTTGGCTGGAATGCCTACGACTTCGTCGATTTTCTTGCCTCGTGCAAACAACATTACTGGCAGATTCTCCCCCTTACGACAACGAGCTACGGTGACTCGCCCTATCAGTCGTTCTCGGCCCGTGCGGGCAACCCCAATTTCATCGACTTTGCCGAGCTTATCGAGGCCGGCTATCTGGAGCAGTGCGATATCGACGGTGTGTATCTGGGATCCGATCCCAGCAATGTCGACTATGGCGCCATCTTTGGTGGCCGTCGTCAGATTCTCGACCGCGCCGCCGAGCGCTTCGCCTCCGACAAGCCGGCCGATTTCGACGACTTTGTCCAGGCAAATGAAGACTGGCTCATTCCCTACTGCGAGTTCATGACCGTCAAAGAGGAGTGCGGACTCAAGGCCTTTTGGGAGTGGCCCGCAGAGCTGCGCACCCGCGGCGAAGCATCTGCCAAGGTCTGCGCCGCCCATCCCGCGCGCATGCTCTACCACCAGATGACGCAGTACTTCTTCGACCGCCAATGGAGCCGCCTCAAGGCATACGCCAACGAGCGCGACATCCTGATCATCGGCGACCTGCCCATCTACGTCTCGCGCGACTCCGTCGAGATGTGGGCAAGCCCCGAGCTCTTTAAGATCGACGCCGCCGGTAACCCCGTCAGTGTCGCCGGCACGCCGCCCGACCAGTTCTCGGCCACCGGCCAGTACTGGGGCAACCCCATCTACGACTGGGACGCCATGGAGTCCGACGGCTTCTCCTGGTGGGAGGGCCGCATTCGCGCCGCCCTCGACATGTACGACGTCATCCGCCTGGATCACTTCCGCGGCTTCGAGGCCTATTGGGAGGTGCCGTTCTCCTCGCCCGATTCGTCCTACGGTTCGTGGACGCAGGGTCCCGGCCTCAAGTTCTTCAAGACGCTCGAGGAAAAGCTCGGCACGCTGCCCATCATCGCCGAGGACCTGGGCTTCCTCACCCCCGGCGTCATCGACATGCGCGACAACTCGGGCTTCCCCGGCATGAAGATCCTGCAGTTTGCCTTTGAGGGCACCAACTCGTACTACCTGCCGCATAACTACATCGCCAACACCGTCGCCTATGTGGGCACCCACGATAACGAGACGGCGCGCGGTTGGTTTGAGGGAACGGCCACCCCGCGTCAGCGCGAGCAGGCAGCCCTGTACACCCATCAGCAGGCCGGCGAACCCATGGCAGATGCACTCAATCGCACCATCGCCGCCAGCGTGAGCGACACGTGCATCTACACCATGCAGGACCTGCTCAACTTGGGCAACGAGGCGCGCATCAACACCCCTGCCACGTTGGGCGGCAACTGGACCTGGCGCATGCTCGACGGCGCCATCACCCGCGAGCTCGAGCACAAACTCACCGACTGGACCGAGACCTACTTCCGCATCCCGTCGGAAGCCGAAATCGAGCTTCCTCAATAGGAGCTACCGCGCCCGGCCCCTCCCCACCGTGCGGACGCGCTTGCTTTTCCCGCGCGAGGCCACCCCAATCCCCTCGCGCGGGCTTCTTATGAATTGCAGACATGAAACAACCCATCACAGGAGAAAACATGCCCCAAATTAACCTCATGGAACTCGCCGAGCAGTCTTTTGGCACCTCGCTCGAGCAGCTCGACGACCGTCGCATTTACAAGCTGCTGGTCAAACTCGTGCAGGAGCGCTCCGCTGCCTGCCCGCTCAACAACAGCAAGAAAAAGCTCTATTACATTTCCGCCGAATTTTTGATCGGCAAGCTGCTCATCAACAACATGATCGACCTCGGCATCTACGACGAGGTTAAGGACCAGCTCACCGCCGCAGGCCACGACCTCAACAAGATCGAGGAATTCGAGGTCGAGCCGTCGCTCGGCAACGGTGGCCTGGGTCGCCTGGCCGCGTGCTTCCTGGATTCCATCGCCACGCTGGGCTTGACCGGCGATGGCGTGGGCCTCAACTATCACTACGGTCTGTTCCGTCAGCGCTTTGTCGACAACCAGCAGAAGGCCGTCCCCGACGAGTGGCTCGGTGAGCAGGACATCCTAGTCGACGATGGCCGCTCCTACACCGTCGAGTTCGGCGATTTTGCCGTTACCTCTAAGCTCGTCAACATCGATGTGCCCGGTTACGGCCAGCCCACCAAGAACCGCCTGCGCCTGTTCGACCTGGCGAGCGTCGACGACGGCCTGGTCCCCGGCAGCTCCATCGACTTCGACAAGACAGAGATCGCCAAGAACCTCACCTTGTTCCTCTACCCCGACGATTCCGACGAGCAGGGCCGCCTGCTTCGCATCTACCAGGAATACTTCATGGTGAGCAACGCCGCCCAGCTCCTGATCGACGAGGCCGTCGAGCGCGGCAGCAACCTGCACGATCTGGCCGATTACGCCGTTGTCCAGATCAACGACACGCACCCCACCATGGTCATCCCCGAGCTCATTCGCTTGCTCACCACCGAGCATGGCATCGAGTTTGACGAGGCCGTGACCATCGTACGCTCCATGGTCGCCTACACTAACCACACGATTCTTGCCGAGGCGCTCGAGAAGTGGCCGCTCACCAGCCTGCGGAAGGTCTCCCCTGCCATCGCCGACATTATCGTCAAGCTCGATGAGATCGCGAAAGCCGAGCACGATGACCCGCGCGTCGCCATCATTGACGAGCACGACACCGTCCACATGGCCCACATGGACATCCACTTTGGCTTCTCCATCAACGGTGTAGCCGCCCTCCACACCAAGATTCTGGAGGACACCGAGCTTCATCCGTTCTACGAGATCTATCCCGAGAAGTTCTCCAACAAGACCAACGGCATCACCTTCCGCCGCTGGATCCATGGGGCCAACCCCGCGCTCGCCAGCCTGCTCGACGATGTGATCGGCACCGACTGGCGCAGCACCGGCGATCTGAGCAAACTCGCCAAGTTCGCCGACGACAAGAATGTTCTTGAGCGCCTGGCCGCCACCAAGACCGAGGCCAAGGCCATCATGCGCCAGTTCATGGCGCTCGAACAGGGCGTGACGATCCCATCCAACGCCATCATCGATGTTCAGGTCAAGCGTATCCACGAGTACAAGCGCCAGCAGATGCTCGCGCTCTACATCATCTGGAAGTATCTCGACATCAAGAACGGCAATAAGCCTAAGCACCCCGTCACCATCATCTTTGGCGGCAAGGCGGCCCCTGCCTACACTATCGCGCAGGACATCATCCATCTGATCCTGACGCTGTCGCAGTGGATTGCAAACGACCCCGACGTGGCTTCCTACCTGCAGGTTGTCATGATCGAGAACTACAACGTCACCGCCGCCGAGCGCGTGATCCCCGCCGCTGACATCTCCGAGCAGATCAGCCTGGCCTCCAAGGAGGCGAGCGGCACCTCCAACATGAAGTTCATGCTCAACGGCGCCCTAACCCTGTGCACGCTCGACGGTGCCAACGTGGAGATTGCCGAGCTCGTGGGCGACGAGAACATCTATACCTTTGGCGCCTCATCCAAGCAGGTCGAGCAGCTCTACGCCGACGGCACCTACAACGCCGGTGCGCTCTACCGCAAGCCCGGCATCAAGCTGCTGGTGGACTTCATCACCAACCCCGCCTTTATGGCGACCGGCAACGCCGAGCGTCTGCAGCGCCTGCACGACGACATCAAGGGCAAGGACTGGTTTATGGCCCTGCTCGACATCGAGGAGTACATCCAGACCAAGGAGCGCGTGCTAGCAGACTACGAGGACCAGGATGTCTGGATGCGTAAGGCGCTGATCAACATCGCCAATGCCGGCACCTTCTCATCCGACCGCACGATTTCCCAGTACAACGACGAGATTTGGCACCTGAGCTAATTTCATTTTCTTTACCCATCCTCTTGAAAGCGGAGTCGCGGCAACGCGGCTCCGCTTTTTTGCCCGCGTGTTGCCCGTGGCCTGCCTCGGCCAAACAATCTCGTTCTGTAACATGTAGCTGCCGAAATCAGCCCCTCGTGTTACGGATTGAGATGAAAGGACAGGCGGTTCAACTCAATCTCGTTCTGTAACATCTAAACCCAATTCGAACCTCTACCTGTTACAGATCAAGACAAACTGACAGATGGACAACCCCAACACAAAGAAAGGCTCCCCTCTCGCCCAGTGGACGGGAGGGGAGCCTTATATGTGACCACGGCAAAAGGATGGCAAAGCCGCAGTCGCCCAAAGGGAGGGCCTGGATGCACCGGGCCTAGATAAGGTTCTTGCCAGACACCTTATCGAAGAGATGGGTCGCGTTCTTCTCGAACTTGAACCAGATGGGGTCGCCCGCCTTGAGCGCACCCTTGGCCTCAAGGTCGACAACGGGAATGATCAGGACGAACTGGCCATCGGGAGCAGTCACGTGGACGTGCTCGGTCGAACCCATGAGCTCAGTCACCTCGACGGTGCCCTGGAGCGCACCCTCCTCGTCCTTGTCGGCAAGCAGGATCTGCTCGGGGCGCACGCCGGCCGTGATCTCCTTCACGTCGCCGCCGTCCCAGTTGAGGGCAAGCTGAGCGCAAGTCTCGGGGGCGAGCGCGACGTTCATATCCTCGGTCTTGACGGTAAAGCCGTCGCCCGAGCGCACCAGCTGGGCATCGAAGAAGTTCATCTGCGGCACGCCGATGAAGCCGGCGACGAAGATGTTCGCGGGGTGGTTGAAGACCTCCTGCGGCGTGGCGATCTGCTGGACGACGCCGTCCTTCATGACCACGATGCGGTCACCAAGGGTCATAGCCTCGGTCTGGTCGTGGGTAACGTAGATGAACGTGCCCTTGATCTCGTGGCGCAGCTTAATGAGCTCGGCACGCATCTGGTTACGAAGCTTGGCGTCCAGGTTGGACAGCGGCTCGTCCATCAGGAAGACCTTGGGGTCACGAACGATAGCGCGGCCGATGGCGACGCGCTGGCGCTGGCCGCCCGAAAGCGCCTTGGGCTTACGGTCGAGGTACTCGGTAATACCCAAGATCTCGGCGGCGGAGCGAACCTTGCGGTCGATCTCGTCCTTGGGGACCTTCTTGAGCTCGAGCGTAAATGCCATGTTCTCGTACACCGTCATATTGGGGTACAGAGCGTAGCTCTGGAACACCATGGCGATGTCGCGGTCCTTGGGCGCCACGTCGTTGACGCGCTTGCCGTCGATGAGCACATCGCCGGAGGTGATGTCCTCTAGGCCGGCGACCATGCGCATCGTCGTGGACTTACCGCAGCCAGAGGGGCCAACGAGGACGATGAACTCCTGGTCGTGAACGGTGAGGTTGAAGTCCTCTACAGCGAGCACACCGTCCTCGGTAACCTTGAGGTTGTGCTTCTTCTCCTCGGTTTTCTTCTTTTTGCCAAAGAAGCCCTTCTTTTTTGACTCGTTGTTGGGATACACCTTCTGAACATGTTTGAGAACGATCTCGGCCATGTCTCTACCTTTCGATACGCGGCGCCGCGCTGAGGGGCGCCGCCAAAACTTGCAAAACAGTTACGGCATCAGCCCTTGACGGCACCTGCCACAACGCCGTCAATGATGTACTTCTGGCAGAAGATGTACATGATGACGATGGGGATGACGACCATCATGATGCATGCCATCATGGGGCCGAGCTCGACGTGGCCATAGCCGCCGCGGAAGTACTGGATCAAAATAGGAATGGTCTTGTACTTGGTGGAGTCGAGCGTAAGGTAGGGCAGCAGGTAGTCATTCCAGACCCACATGGTCTCGAGGATGCCGACCGAAAGATAGGTGGGCTTCATAATGGGAAGGACGATCTTAAAGAACACCTGGACCGGGTTGCAGCCGTCGATCATGGCCGCTTCCTCAATCTCGAGCGGGATGTTCTTGACGAAGCCGGCGAACATAAAGACCGCCAGGCCCGCGCCAAAGCCCAGATAGATAAAGCAGATGTTGAACGGCGTATTAAAGCCGATGCGGTCCGCCAAATTGGACAGCGTGAACATCAGCATCTGGAACGGTACGACCATCGAGAACACGAACAGGTAATAGAAGAAGTTCGAGATCTTGCTGTTGACGCGCACCACGTACCAAGCGCACATGGAGCAGCACACCAGAATCAGCACGACCGACGTGACTGTGATGATGAGCGAGTACATAAACGCCGAGGCAAAGCCCTGCTCGTTAAGAGCGTGCACGTAGTTTGCGAGGCCGTTGAACGTCTCGGGCGTGAGCAGATCGAACGCCGTGGTGGTGCTGATTGCGGTCCCCTTCTTAAAGGAATTGAGCGCAATCATGAACACGGGGTAGATCCATGCGAGCGACAGAATCGTAAAGAAGATCGAGAGCGCGCGGTTGATAGCCTTATCGCGTTTCATTACTGCTGCACCTCCTTGGACCTCGTGGCCTTAAGCTGGATCATAGAAATAGCGACAACCAGGATGCAGAAGATAACTGCCTTGGCCTGACCGATGCCCTGCCATGCGATGCCAGCACGCGAATAGAACGTGTTGTAGATGTTCAGGGCGAGCATCTCGGTGGAGTGCGCCGGGGCGCCACCGGTAAGGGCGAGGTTCTGGTCGAACAGCTTAAAGCCGTTGGTGATGGACAGGAACAGGCAGATGGTGATGGTCGGCATCAGGTTGGGGATCTTAACCTTCCAAAACGTCTGCCATGCCGTAGCGCCATCGACCTTGGCGGCCTCGATGTAGTCAGACGGGATGGACTGCAGACCGGCGATGTAGATGATCATCATGTAGCCGACCTGCTGCCACAGGGTCAGGATGATAAGGCCCCAGAAGCCAGCAGCAGAGTTAAGGGCGATGAGCTGGGCGCCCACGTTGGAGAGCAGGCAGTTGATCAGAATCTGCCAAATGTAGCCCAGCACGATGCCGCCGATCAGGTTAGGCATAAAGAAGATCGTACGGAAGATGTTGGTGCCCTTGAGCGCTTTGCGGGTGAGCGCCTGCGCGATGGCCAGCGCGATCACGTTGATGAGCACCGTCGACAGGAAGGCAAACGCCACCGTAAAGAAGAACGACGTGGAGAACTGCGGATCGGACAGCGCGCGCACGTAGTTCTCGATACCGACAAAGTGCGCGTTATTGATGGTAATAAACTGGCAGAACGAGAGATAGAAACCCTGGATAAAGGGAATCACGAACCCGATCATAAACGCCAGGCACGTGGGCAGCATAAAGAGCGGCCACCAGCGCTTGAGTGCTTTGCCCATAGAAGGGTCCTTTCAATATGCAGGGGGCGGGCAAACCTACGTCTGCCCGCCCCCTGTCGCTAATCAGATAGCTTGGGCAGCAACTGCTTACTCGGAAGCAGCCTTCTCGGTCTTCCAGCCATCGACGAAGGCGTTCTTGACGCCGTCCCACTTGGTGTTGTCGGCAGCATAAGCGATGAGAGCCTGCTTGAGGTTCTTCTTCCACTCCTCGGAGGGGATGTAAACGAAGTCCCAAGCGACGGTCTTCTTGCCGTCCTTGGCCATAGCAACGGCCTGCTGCGAGAAGACGTTGGTGGTCTCCTTAGCGCTCTTGAACGGGGCGGTCAGACCCATCTTGTCAGCGATGATGCTGGTGGCGGTGTCAGAAGTGACGCACCAATACATGAAGTCCTCGGTGGCCTTCTGGGCATCCTCGGAAGCCTGGGAGCTGACGCACCAGTAGTTCTCGCCGCCGGAGCACAGGCCCTGGTTCTCCTCGCCGTCGACGCCGATGTAGATCGGCAGCATGCCGAGCTGGTCGTCGGTCATACCGGCCTTGGTGAGGTCGGCGTAGGCCCAAGAGCCGTTCTGGTAGAAGACGGCCTTGCCGGTTGCGAACTCGTTGGTGGCGTCGTCACCGGTCTTGGAGGCGAGCTGCGAAGGATCGCAGGTGGAGTCGGTGATATACAGGTCGAAGATCTGCTTAAAGTTGTCGAGATACTCGCCCTTGATCTCGTCGTCCTCCTGATTGTGCTCCTTCTCGAACTCGTAGTAGAGCGGGAGGTTGGCGAGGTGCGTGGTGTAGCGCCAGCTGGAGGAGTCATCCATGCCGGCGGAAGTGAAGGCACCGTCAACGCCGAGCTCGTCCTTGCGGGCCTGGATGTCATCGGCGCAAGCCTTCAGCTTGTCGAAGGAGTTGATGTCCTCGGCCTTGTAGCCGGCCTTCTCGAGGAGCTCCTTGTTGTAGATGATGCCGTAGCTCTCCTGAACCCAGTCGATACCCAGATCCTTGCCGTCGGACTGCAGCGCCAGGGAGTCGTCGATGAGCTCACCGCGGAGCTTGGTGTCGGAAAGATCGGCGCAGTAGTCCTTCCAGTTCTTAAGGCCGGTGGGGCCGTTGACCTGGAACAGCGTCGGAGCGGAGCTCTTGGACATCTCGGACTTGAGCTTCTCCTCGTAGGTGTTGGAGGCGGCGGTCACGATCTTGACCTCGACGCCCTTCTCCTTCTTGTACGCCTTGGCGATCTCCTTCCACTCCTTGTCGACCTCGGGCTTGAACTGGAGGAAGTAGACCTCGGCAGCGTCACCAGAAGCAGAGGAGCCGGAGCCGGCAGAACCACCGCAGCCCACGAGACCCAGACCAAGAACCGCAGCCGCGGAACCAGCAAAGCCCAGGAACTGCCTTCTGCTCATTTCGTTCTTCATTACAATCCACCCTTTCACACCGTGGCGGCACCCTTTGCCGCCGCCTTCGGAGATTGGCTCGGGGACTTTGCCCCTTTTGCTGATTTGTACAATACGCTATTTGGCTAGTTGTTTGAACAAGTATTACTAGAGCGGTAGAAAAACTTCGGTGAACGGTAATTTCAACTTGATACTTGACAAGTTTTGTATAAACAATTATTTGTTATCGAATGCAGAGAAAACGCCCGGTCAAGCCGATGCATCGTCGGTTTGACCGGGCGTTTTCTCTTTGAGGGCATGAGTAGTCTCGTCAGGCTGCGAGCTAGCCGGCTATCGCTTGGAGTTGACGCGGTAGTGGAAGATCTCGGGATGCGTGCGGGCATGCGTGACCTCGAACAAGATGCCGTCCGAGGTGTACGACTGGCTCTCCATGACAGCGACACAGTTGTATTTGCCAAGGTCCAAGTAGCTGCAGTCCTCATCGTTGGCAAGCTCGACGCTCACCGTACGGCGGCTCGCCATCACTTTGACGCCGCGCTTGTGCTCCAGATAGCCGTAGATAGAATCCGCCGCGATCTCGGGGGTCAGGCCCTTGGCGATCGACGCCAAAAAGTAGCCATGGTCCACTTGGCGCGCACTGCCGTTGAGGCTTCGGACACGCACTACGCGAATCAGCTCCTCGCCCACCTTAAAGCCAAGGCGGCGCGACAGTTGCTCAGTGCAAATCAAATGTTCAAAAGACTTGACCTCGGTCGATGCAACGGCATTGTTGCGTTTTGCGAACTCGCCAAACGACTCAACCTCTTCGAGTGCGCCCAACATGTCGGTTTCGCCCTTAAGCCAAATAACGCGCACGCCCTTGCCGTGTATGGGCTGCACAAACATCCCGTCGGCCAGCATACCCAAGGCGCGACGGACGGTATTGCGCGTGCAGCCAAACTCCGCGGTCAACTCAGCTTCGGTTGGCAGCATCTCCTGAAACGCATAGGTCCCATTAATGATGCGCGAGCGTATTTCTCGGTAGATTCCTTCGTATATCGCTTTTGGCATGACTTCACCTCTAATGAATATGTATGGCTAGGCACGATAGCATTTCTTTGGGTTGTTTAAACCGATTATCGGTAAAGCACGGATTATTTACCGTCGACGGTTCCCCCGAAACCCAAATCGGACCGAATCAAAACCGTCAATGCGGCAAGCAGCCAGTCCTCTACAATGAGTTCATTGTTTAAACGTTCTTGCTCGCACAGCATGTTGCATCCGGAAGGCATATTATGCTGCAGAAAATCCAACGTTTTGGCGGAGCCATGTTCGCGCCCGCCATGCTGTTTTCTATATCAGGCCTCATGGTCGGCATCTCCGCCCTCGCCACGACCGTAGACATCGTCGGTGACCTCGCCGTATACGGAACCCCTTGGTACGTTTTCTGGACCATCATCCAGCGCGGCTCGTGGACGGTCTTTAAGCGTCTCCCACTCCTTTTTGCCGTAGCGCTGCCTATCGGTCTTGCCCAAAAGCAACCGGCACGCTGCTGCCTCGAGGCACTCGTGGCCTATTTTGCCTATTGCTTCTTTTTGAGCGAGATCATTAAGCTGAGCGGAGACAACCTTGGGCTTAAGTACCCATCATCTTTGACCCCCGCCAGCGGTATCACCGTCATCGACGGCATCAAGACGCTCGACACCGGCATTATCGGCCCGCTGGCGGTATCGGCAACCGTCGTCGCCATCCATGACCGCTTCTACGATGCCAAGGTTCCCGATTGGCTCGGCACCTTCTCGGGTTCCTCGCTGGTCTACCTCATCAGCTTTTTTGCCGTGTTTGCCCTTGCCGCCATCTCGGCCGCCATCGTGCCCTTCGCATACGCTGTAACCGAAACGCTGCGCCACGCACTTGCGGGCGTCGGCCCCTTCGGCGTGGGCATCTTTGTGTTTTTGGAGCGAGCGCTCGAGCCCATGGGGCTGCACCATCTGCTCTATATGCCCATCTATTACGACAATCTGGTCATTCACGACGGTATTTACGCCACGTGGACCAACCTGCTCCCCATTCTCTCCCATAGCACGCGCCCTTTAAATGAACTTGCGCCCTGGGCAGGTTTTACCGCCACCGGCTGGGGCAAGCTCTTTGGCCTTCCCGCCATCGCGGCAGCATTCTATTTCACCGCCAAACCCGAACGCCGCGCCGGCCTTAAGGTCATCCTTTTGCCCGCCATCGTCGCCTCGGTGGTCTGCGGCGTCACCGAGCCGCTCGAGTTTCTCTTTATGTTCACCTATCCTGGACTCTTTTTGCTCTACGCCGTCCTATCCTCCTGCCTTGCCATGACCATGAACTTCTTCGGTATCGTCGGCATCTTCTCGGGCGGTCTCATGGAAATGACGGCCTTCAACTTCATCCCACTCATGCGAATGCATGCCGGCTCCTACCTTTTGGCGCTCGGTATCGGTCTTGCCTTTAGCCTCATCTTTTTTGTTAGTTTTCGAGCACTCATCTTGGTCTATGACCTTAAGACGCCGGGCCGCGAGGATCATGCCTCCAATCGCGCGGCAATCGATCGTTTAACGGGAAGCGGCTTTGCCAAAGAGCAATCTCCCAATGACGAGGTCAATAGTCGATCCGATCAAGATCACGTCCTCGCTGAGCGGGTAATTCAGCTTTTAGGCGGCGTTGGCAATATCGTGGGCGCAACCAACTGCGCCACGCGCCTGCGCGTCGAGGTCGCAGACCCTTCCATCGTTGCAGATAACGCGTCGTTTGTCGCGGTGGGCGCCAAGGGCCTCATCATTACGGGCAAGACCGCCCAGGTGATTATTGGCATCTCCGTTCCCCGCGTTAAAGAGCATTTTGACCAGATCATGGGCCTCGAGCCGGGATTTGTGCCCACCACCTCGGCCTCCCCTGCCGCCAGCGCAGCCCATAAGCGCGGCGATATCTGCTTCTTCGATATCGACGGAACACTCGCCTGGCAAGACCCTCGAGTGGTACAAGAGCTTCCCGAGAGCGAGCGAGACCTCTCCCCCTATCCCAATGAAGCGGTCTCGCAAGCCATCCGTGATTTTGTCGCCAAGGGCAATATGGCGTTTATCTGCACAGGGCGCACGCTGAGCTGCATCCATCCAAAGCTGCTCGAGCTGCCCTGGACCGGCATCGTCTGCCTCGCGGGTGGCTATGTCGAACTTGAGGGATACGTGATTCGCGATTTGGCGATGACGCCCGGCATGCTGCAGCGCCTTGCTCCCATTCTTGAGCAATCGGACGAAGTGATTCGTTTTGAGGGACTCAATGGCGTCGTTCGCATGAGTGCCGATGCGCCCGACGCCCCGGGATACGCCCGCACCGTGGGCGATGCAATTACGCAGCTGCAACATTACAGCGCCTACAAGATCTTAATGTCCACGTCGCTTGCCAACCGCATCGCTCAGGATCAAGCGTTTGAGCCGCTGCTCTGCTTTAACGAGCTCGAGCTCGAAGTGACCGAGATTTCGCCTCGCGAATGTACCAAGCGCGAGGGTATCCAGTCCGTACTCGACGCTCTCGACCCCAACCATGGAACGGTGTATGGCATCGGTGATGCCAGCAATGACATCTCGCTGATGAACGCCGTCGACGTCGGCATCGCCATGGGCAATGCACCGGACTTCCTCAAGGAAAAGGCCGACTATGTCACCGACAGCATCGACCACGACGGCGTCGTCACCGCGCTCGAACACTTTGGGCTTATCTAGCCAAGCCCCTACTGCACTTGCGGCCGCATGGACCAATCGTCTTCAACCGCCGCGCTCGACGCCCTAATGTGGCAATATGTTGTCTGCATAATGCAACGATGCAACCTATCAAAGAATGCGAGAACCCGTGTCCAGTCCGTTTACCAGCTTTTTAGCCCAGCACTTTGACCAGATCAACGACTATCTGGCCACGTTCTTTGACGGACAGGCGACTTCCGCCGATATCGAGCGCTACCTGTATACCCCGCTCTCGGCATTTACGGCAAACGCTGGCAAGCGCCACCGCCCGCTCATCTGCATGCTCGCCGCCACTGCGGTAGGCGGCAGCTTTGAGAGCGCCCGCAGCGCAGCGGCGGCCATCGAGCACTTTCAGTCGGGCGCGCTGATCCACGACGACATCGCCGACAACGGACAGCTTCGTCGAGGCAAGCCCTGCATGCACCTTACCGAGGGCACGGGCCTTGCCATCAATTGTGGCGACCTGGCGCTCACCATGGTCACCAAGACGGTTCTCGATGACCCCACGCTGGAGTCCGACGTGAAGCTGCGCGTGCTCCACGAGCTTACCGAGATGATCGTCCGTACCATCGAGGGCCAGGCGCTCGACCTGGGCTGGGTCCGTGACAAGCGCTTTGATATCTCGGTTGATGACTACCTGGACATGGCCACGCACAAGACCGCGTATTACAGCGGAGCCACGCCACTTGCCGCCGGAGCCATTATCGGCGGCGGCAGCAAAGAGCAGGTCGAGGCGCTACGCGCCTTTGGCCTGCACACTGGCCTTGCCTTTCAAATTCAGGACGACCTGCTCAACTTGGTCGGCACCAAAGAGGCCGCCAACAAGGACTTCCGCACCGACATCACCGAGGGCAAGCGCACGCTCGTCGCTGTGCATGCCCTGTCAAATGAGCGCTATCACGACGAGGTCGAGGCGATTCTTTCCTCGGGCACCGATGATTCCGCGCAGCTCGCACGCGCCGTGGAGATCTTCCAGGAGACCGGCTCCATCGAATATGCTCACGCCTACGCGCTGGACCTGACCGCAAAAGCCAAGGCTGCCATCGAGGATGTTGAGCTTGACCCGTACGCACGCGATCTGTTCCTCTCCATGGCAGATTTCTTTGTGGAGCGCCTCAACTAGCGGGGGTCATAAAACCTGTGGGCAGCGAGTTTGGGTACAAGTTGCTACACTGTTGAGTGCATGTTTATGCATTGTCTCGCGTTGTCTATCCGACACGCGCTCAAAATAGTACGAATCGTACGCCGAAAGGGGTTCGTTCATGGAACCTATTACCACGGGCATGCAGGGAGCAGCCGTCGAGGATGTTCAGTCCCGCCTTCTGCAGCTCGGTTACACCATCGATGCCGACGAGGTCGCCGACAAGCGCTTTGGCACCACCACCGAGCAGGCTGTTGGCACGTTTAGGCTCGATAGCGGCCTTGCGGCCGGTTATGCTGTCGATATCCCCTGCTGGAGCGCCCTTGTAGACGCTTCATACAAGTTGGGCGACCGCACGCTCTACCTTCGCATGCCCAATTTTCACGGCGCCGACGTCAAGGCCCTGCAGCGCGCTCTCAACGTTTTGGGCTTTGCCTGTGGCGAAGACGACGGCTACTTTGGTCCGCATACCGAGGCCGCCCTGCAGCAGTTCCAGGAAAATGTCGGCCTGTTTGCCGACGGCATGGCCTTCCAGGACACCTACGCCTACATCAACCGCCTGCACCATGTGTGGGAGGGCAAGCCCTCGGTCACCGAGGCCGAATCGCGCATCGGTTTTGCTCGCGCCGCCAACGTGCTCGAGCGCTTCCAGATCGCCGTTATCGGTGAGGACCCCATCGCACGCAGCGTTGCTTCGCGCATGTGGAACATCGCCACGGCAACGACCGACAACAGCGGCATGATGCTCTGCGACTCCGAGGTCCCAACCGACGTTGACCTGGTGCTCGAGATCGCAAGCGACGAGTTGCCTGCAGACGCCGCCCCGCGCGCCACGATCGCCCTCGCCGAGTGCCACAACCTGGCCCAACGCATCCGTACCGCCAATGTTGCCGCACAGCAGAAGCCGGCTCGCATTCGCATTGAGCTCACGGGCATGACGCGCTACAACGGCACCTTCACGGCCAGCGACGCGCAGACGCTCGCCGTACGCCTACTCGATAGCGTTTGCGATGCCCTCGCAGATTAGGTAAACTAGACGAGTTGCTTTTGGGCAACACCACACATTGGGACGTAGTTCAACGGTAGAACTCCGGTTTTTGGTGCCGGCTGTTGGGGGTTCGAATCCCTCCGTCCCAGCCCTAAAGAACATAGCGCTCCAGGCTCTTATGAACTTGGAG
>USDH01000017.1 GCA_900553415.1 uncultured Collinsella sp.
TAATACCCAGCAGGATCGTTTTTCCCTCAAGTTGCATTGAATTGTTGGGTGCCGCCGTCATCATTTAGGCTTCCTTGCTGGGGAGCACCAGGAGGCGGTGGCAATACGGGCAATGCGTGATCTCGCTGCCGTCGTGGTTGAGGTCGCTCATGGACGATGCCTGCAGCGCGGTGTGGCAGACCGTGGGGATGTTGCCCTGGATGGTCTCGACGGCCAGGCCGCGGAACTGCTTGAGTAGACGCTCGTAGTCGGTGAGCACGTCGGCCGGCAGCGTAGCGGCAAGCGCGGTGCGCTCCTTAGTGGCGGCTTCGATCTGAGCCTGCAGGTCGGCAGCCTTGGCGCGGGCGGCCTTGGTATCGGCCTTCACGCCCTCCTCGAACTTGGCGATGATGGCCTGCGCGCGGGTCTCGCGGTCGAGCGCCTCTTTGTGGGCGACAACGACATCCTTGCGGGTGTGCTCAATCTTGTCCAGGCGCTTGGCCAGGGTGGCGAGCTCGTTTTCCAGGTCCTGTACCTCGCGGTAGTCGGAGCCGTCAACGTGGCGCTTCTTAGCGGCCTCGATGGCGTTGTTGGTCTGAATCTCGGTGGTGTTGAGATCGTCGAGCTCAATGTCCAGATCCTTGCGCTGGGCGTAGAGCTTGGTCATCTCGGACTTGAGCTTCACATAGGTCTTGCGCTTGGAAGCGAGCTCCTTGAGCTCCGGCATATTGGCAAGTTCGCTCTTGTTGCGGGCGAGCTCCAAATCGATCTGTTGCAGCTTGAGTAGCGTAGCGCCGGCGCTCATAAGTTCTCTCCTTTTGTCACAGTCCACCATTGGCAAGGGTTCAGTATTTTAATCGCATGACGGGGGTCGACCCCGGCGTCAACCGCAGAGTTCATCAAGATATCCACGAACGGCTCCTCGGAGCGATCGTGGCCGAGCAGGATCACCGGCAGCCCGCGTAAAGCAAGGTCTTGCGCCACGTGATAGCCCGCCTCTCCGGTCACGATGACATCCGCAGCGGCGGCGATGACAAGTTCGCCAAAGTCACCCAGCGAACCGCCCAAAATTGCGATGGTTCGGCACGGGTGATCGGCCTCGCCCCACACGCGCGGGTCGCTGCCAAACGCCGCTGCGGCGCGTGCGGCAAGGTTGTGCAGGCTGCAGGGGTCGTGGAGGGTCGCGAGTACGCCCAGTCCGCAGGCCTCGGGGTCGTCCTTGCGCTCCAGCGAGCTCACGGGCGCGGCGCCCAGCAGCTCACTTAGGCAGGCGCGCGCCTCGTGCGAGCGGTCCAGATTGGTATGGAGTGAAATAATGCTCACGCCGCAGCGGGCGGCCTCAAACAGTGCTGCGCTGCACTGGGGACGCGACGCATCCGCCGGGCAAAACGCCTCGGGTGCCTTGATGTAGATAGGATGATGCGTCAACAACACGTTGGCACCGGCCTCCTGGGCGCGGTGCACGTTGGCTTCGGTCGCGTCGAGTGCGCAGGCCACGCCGGTAATCTCGGCGGCAGGGTCACCTACGGAAAGTCCTACGTGATCCCAGCTCTCGGCATTTGCTTTGGGATAGCGTGCCAGCAAGGCACGCGCGAGATCGGCAACAATCATGCGGCACCTACGATCGAGAGCAGCGTCTGGGCAAACTCGTCCAGATCGTCCGGATTCACGCGGTCGTCAAAGGAAATGCGCAGTGCACCTAGTGCCTGCTCGCGACCAATGCCCATGGCGCTGAGCACATGGCTCGGGTCCATGCTGCCGCTCGAGCACGCCGAGCCGGCCGAAACCTCAAAGCCGGCGGCATCGAGCTTGACGATGAGCTCCTCGGAGTCCATGCCATCAACGTAGATCGACACCATGCCCGGCAGGCGATCGGCCTGTGCGTAGTCGCCCATGGTGGCATGAATACGCGGATGAGCCGTAAGCGTGGCGTAGAGCTTGTCGGAAAGGGCTTGCAGCTTCGCGCGCTCCTGAGCCACATGGGGCGTCAGAGACGAGGCGGCAGCGGCAAAGGCGAGCTGCGTTCGCAGGTCTTGCGTGCCGGCACGACGTCCGGCTTCCTGTCCGCCGCCAAAGATGCGCGGGCGCAGCGGCGTGCGGTTCTTAAGGTAGAGCGCGCCGGATGCCACGGGGCCACCGATCTTGTGCGCGGCAACGGTCATGGCGTCAACTCCCAGCTCGGTGACATCGAGCGGAATATGCAGATACCCCTGGATGGCATCGGTGTGGAACAGGGCGCCAACGGTATGCGTGGCCGCGGCAAGCTCGCGGATGGGCTGCATCACGCCGGTCTCGTTGTTGGCAACCATGATGCTCACGAGCGCCACGTCGTCGCCTAGCAGCTCGACAAGCGTGGCAGGCTCAATGTAGCCCATGCGGCAGGGCTGCACCAGGTCGACGGTAAAGCCGGCGGCACGCAGCAACGGCAGGTTGTCCAGAATCGAATCGTGCTCGATGGCCGAAACGATTACACGATCGCGCTTGCGATCGCGCTGACGAGCGCCCTCGGCAAGACCGAGCAGCGCCAGCTGGTTGGCTTCGGTGCCGCCGTTGGTCAGTACAATCTCGGACGGGCGGACGCGCGCGCCAAAGCTGCGGGCGATCTCGCGACGTGCAACCTCCAGACGCGCGGCAGCCTTGCGGCCGAGCGAATGCAGCGAGTTGGGGTTGACGCCGGCAAGCTCGCTGTCGTCGTACTCGCGCTGCGCAAGGAGCGCCTCGGCGCGCATGGGCGTCGAGGCGGCATAGTCAAGATTCACGGGTATGCGGTTTTGACCTGCGGTCATAAGGGTTTATGCCTCCTGTGCGGCCTCGTTGCCCAGCTTCTGCAGCAGCGCAACCTCGGCAGCGGGATCTTCGGACTTAAATACGGCAGAACCGGCCACGAGCACGTTGGCGCCGGCCTTGACGACCTCGGCGATGTTCTTGGAAGAGATGCCGCCGTCGACCTCGATGAGGGGCGAAACGCCGTGACGCTCGCACATGGCCCTGAGCTCGTGGAGCTTAGCGATGGTGCCCGGGATAAAGCTCTGACCGCCAAAGCCCGGGTTCACGCTCATGAGCAGCACCATATCGACGACGTCGATGATGCTCTCGAGCACGCACACGGGGGTGGCGGGGTTGAGCACCACGCCGGCCTTAACGCCGCGCTGCTGCAGATGGGTGAGCGTGCGGTGCAGATGCGTGGAGGCCTCGTAGTGTACGGTGATCATATCGGCGCCGGCGTCTGCGTACCAATCGACCGTCTCGTCGGGGTTCGACACCATGAGGTGCGCGTCGACCGGTACATCGGTGGAGCGCTTGACGGCCTTAAGGATGTCAACGCCAAAGGTGAGGTTGCCAGTAAAGTGACCGTCCATAACGTCGAAGTGCACGTAGTCGGCACCGGCGATCTTGTCGAGTTCGCCCTTGAGGTTGGCCATGTCGGCCGAGAGGACGGACGGAGCGATTTTAATGGAACCCATGGTAGTAGCCTTTCTGCACTAGTCGGTGAGTCCGTAGAACTCTTGAGAAGGGACGCGATCGGTAAGAATCTCGAGCGCCCTATCCAAAGTAACACCGTTGTAGAGCGTTTGCTCCACAGCAAAGGTGAGCGGAATGTCTACACCCAGTGAACGGGCAAGCTCACTGACGCTGCGGGCCGCGACGGCGCCCTCGACCACCATATGCGTACGTGCCTGGTACTCGTCGAGCGAGACGCCGTGGGCAAACTCGTAGCCAAAGGTGCGGTTGCGCGAATGCTCGGAGGTGCAGGTGGCAATGAGGTCGCCCATGCCGGCAAGCCCCATGCAGGTCATAGCCTGGCCGCCGCGGGCGTGCACCAGTCGGCTGATCTCGGCCAGGCCGCGCGTCATGATGAGGGCGAGCGTGTTGTCGCCCGCACCGCTACCGGCGGAGATGCCGCACACGATGGCGATGACGTTTTTCATAGCGCCGCAAACCTCGACGCCGGTCATGTCCTGCGACAGGTAGATGCGGAAGGCCGTGGATAGGAGCAGGTCCTTAAAGGTCTCCCCTATCTGCGGATCTTCGCTGGCGATGACGGCGGCCGAAAGCCCGCCGCGGCAGATCTCCTCGGCATGGTTGGGGCCCGAGAGGGCCGCCACACGCCGCTCGTTGCCGATCTCGCTGGCGATGACCTCGCTCATGAGCAGGCCGGACTCGGGCTCAATGCCCTTGGTAAGGCAGAGCACCGGGGTGTCGGCGGCGATGAAGGGCGCTGCCTGATGGCATACGCTGCGCAGGTGTGTGGAGGGCACGGCAAAGATGATGGCGTCGGCGGCGTCGAGCGCTTGCGCCAGGTCCGTCGTGGCGACGACGTTGCCGGGCAGCTCGTAGTCCACCAGATACCGGGGATTGCGGTGCTCGGCATTGATGCCGGCGACCGTCTGCTCGCTGTGGGCCCACATGGTCACGCGCTCGGTTCGCGCGGCGGCAAGGCCGGCGACGGCGGTTCCCCAGGAGCCGGAGCCAATCAGCGCAACATTCATGACTCTCTCCTACTTATCGTCGGGCTCGGTGACGCGCTTGGTAAACGAGAGCTTGGACTCCTTACCCGTCATGAGCTTTTGGATATTCGCGCGATGGGCCCACACCACGGTGATGCCGATCATCGCCATGCAGAACTTGAGGCCCAGGCTGCTGTACGGAAAGACCGCGCAAGCAGCGATAGGAAGTCCGATGGCTGCGGCAAGCGAACCCACCGACACATACTTGGTGATGGCAACGGCTACGATAAACATGCCCAGCAGCGACAGGCCAATGGGCCAGTACCAGGCAAGGATCACGCCCAGACCAACGGCGATACCCTTGCCGCCGTGGAAGTTGAGATAGGGCGAGAAGATATGGCCCCACACGGCTGCCAGGCAAATGACACCGAGTATCCAGTCGCCGGGGGCTCCGGGCGCCATGATGCTTACGGGGAAGCCATAGCCCACGCCCGCGATGAGCGGACGGGCGATAAGGACGCAGATGGCGCCCTTAAGGCAGTCGAGCAGCAGCGTGAGCGCGGCCACCTTGGGGCCGGCCACGCGCAGCGCGTTGGTGGTGCCGATGTTGCCGGAACCCGCCTTGCGAATGTCCGTGTGGTTGAACACGCGGCCCAGGATCAGGCCAAACGGAATCGCCCCGATAAAGAACGAGACCACGGCGCAGATGGCGGTCAGCAGAATCGGATTATGCATCCTTTTGTTCCTTCTTCCTAAAGAAGAGTCGAATGGGCGTGCCGGCAAAATCGAAAGTCGAGCGCATGCGGTTCTCCACGTAGCGCTGGTAGGTGTCGTTGACCAGGTCGCTGTGGTTGACGAAGAACGTGAACGTCGGCGGGTTGATGCCCGTCTGAGTCACGTAGTGCATGCGCAGGCGGCGCTTGCCGTCCACCACGGTGTGGCCGAACTCGCGCAGGTCGGTGAGGAAGGTGTTGAGGCGCGAGGTGGTGATCTTTTGCGAGCGCGTCTTCTCGGCGGCGTCGACCATCGCCCAGATCTTCTCGACGCTGCGGCCGGTCAGGGCAGAGATGCGCAGGTACTGGGCCCAGGGAGCCATAACGCCCAGACGGCGGTCGACGGTCTCCATGCAGGCCTCGCGCTTGCGGTCGTCGTCGAGCAGGTCCCACTTGTTGAGCAGCACCACGACGGCGCAGCCGCGCTCGATGGCCAAGCCCATGACCTTCTGGTCCTGCTCGGTGACGCCCACAGAGGCGTCGACGACGAGCAGTGCCACGTCGGCGCGATCGATGGCGCGCAGGCCGCGGACCATCGAGTAGTACTCGATATTCTCGTACACGGTGCTCTTCTTGCGAATACCAGCGGTGTCAACCATGCGGTAGTGCTTGCCGTTGCGCTCCACGACGGTGTCGATGGCGTCGCGCGTCGTGCCGGCAATGTTGGACACGATAGAGCGATCGGCGCCCAGGATGCGGTTGAACAGCGACGACTTGCCGGCATTGGGGCGGCCGATGATGGCGACGTTCAGGGCGTCGGGGAACTCATCGGCGACCTCGTCCTCTTCCTCCGGAAGCAGGGCCACGATATCGTCGAGCAGGTCGCCCGTGCCATGACCATGCAGGGCCGAGAGCGGCGTGGGCTCACCGATGCCGAGCGAATAGAACTCCCAGATGCTGTCGTTTTCGCGATCGGGGTTGTCGAGCTTGTTCACCAGCAGAAAGACCGGCTTGTCGCAGCGCTTGAGCATGCGGGCGACCGACTCGTCCTCCTCGGTGACGCCGGTGCGGCCATCGACCACAAACAGGATGACGGCGGCTTCCTCGGCGGCGGCGAGCGCCTGGTCGCGGATGGACGTGGCAAAGACGTCGTCGCTCTTGAGCGGCTCGATACCGCCCGTGTCGACGATGGTGAACTCGCGGCCGTTCCAATCGGCCGTGTGATACGAGCGGTCGCGAGTGACGCCGCGAGACTCGTGGACGATGGCGTCCGAGGTCTGGGCCAGGCGGTTAACGAGCGTGGACTTGCCCACGTTGGGGCGTCCGACGACGGCGACGATAGGTTTCATCTGCTCTCCTTTAATGGGTAGGGTCAGCGGAATTAGTAGAGTCGGCAGGCACAATGCCAAGGATGTGCTCCAGGGTATCGAGTAGCTCATGCGGCATGGTCGACACCACATGAACCTCGGCGCCGCGACTGGTAAGGCTTGCGAGTAAATCGTCACGATGATACTCGTCAAGCGTCATGCCGTCAGCGTTGAACATGAGCTTAGGCACAAAGAGCATAACCCCCGACAGATCTTGGGGCAGCTGCTCCAGAATGTCACACGCGACGATGAGGCCGGTCACGTCCACGTTGCCGCCAAAGTAGCGGTTCTTGATGGCCGTGACAGTGCCGGCGAGTCCCTGGGGCGACTCCACAAAGCGGGCCACCGTGTCGCGTGCGCTGGCGCCCGAGAGGCACAGCAGGTGCTGGCTGCGGGCGGCGATGGCCTCGCGGACGCGGGCCAGTCGCTCGGCATCGGTAGTCAGCACGTCGTCGGTCTCGTCTAGATACGAGCGGATCATGCCGATGCCGTCGTAGTACTGCGGGTAACCGTCGTAAAAGTCCGCCTCGGGAGGATCGATGCCGGCGTCCAGATAGAACTCGTCGCTCATCTGGAAGGTGTGGCGGCCAAAGCGCTCATAGGCACGGTCCTGGAACGGTCGGATCATGGCAATGGTCTCGCGCGCTAGTTCGGGCTTGTCGCTGTAGGACCAGCTAAAACGGTTCTGATGCTTGGTAAAACCGAGCGGCACAATGCCCAGGCTTGTGATTTGCTCGTGCTCCTCGCAAAAGCGCAGGGTCTTTTCCAGCTCCTCGCCGTCGTTCATGCCGGGGCACAACACGATCTGCGCGTGAATCTCGATGCCGGCGGCCATGATGGTCTCGAGTACGTCCATGCCTCGCTGGGCGTTACGGCCCATCATACGACGGCGGACGTCGGGGCTCACAGCGTGGACCGACACGTTCATGGGACTCATGTTGCGCTGGATGACGTTTTGCACGTCCTCGTCGGTGAGGTTCGTGAGCGTGACGAAGTTGCCCTGCAAAAAGCTTAGGCGATAGTCGTCGTCGCGAATATAGAGCGTGGAGCGGCCGCCCTTGGGGAGCATCGTCATAAAGCAAAATACGCAGGCGTTCACACAGGTGCGCATACCATCGAAGATGGGGCCATCGAATTCAAGGCCCCAGTCCTCTCCCGGGAAGCGGTCGAGCTCGACGGGGGTGACGCTGTTGTCGCGCGGGTCGAAAACCTCGAGGTCGACGGTGTCGTCGTCGGCCTCCCAGAGCCACACGATCATGTCGGTGAGCGCCTCACCGTTGACCGTGAGCACGCGCATGCCCGGCTCGATACCCACATCCCACGCGGGCGATTCGGGACGCACGTTCTTTACGAGCGCGCCCTCACCCGGCTCGGGGTCGCGGCTGCGCCCGTAATCGGCCACCTCGGCGGCGTATGCGGGTACGGTCTGGTCCATGATTAGCGGCAAAGCTCCTTGATGCGCTCGACGGCGCGCTCGATGTGTTCTTGCGGGGTGGAGGCTCCAGCGGTGATGCCGATGTGGTGAGCGTCGGTAAACCACGCGGCCTGGAGCTCGGAAGCTTCCTCGATGTGATGCGTGCGCTCGCAGGCGTCTGCGCAAATCTGCGCCAGGCGGCGGGTGTTGCCCGAGTTCTTGCCGCCCACGACGACCATGCAGTCGCAGCAGTTGGCAAGTGTGGCTGCTGCCTGTTGACGTTCACTTGTGGCAGCGCAAATGGTGTTGATCACACGCAGCTCCTGCACGCGCGGGGTGATAGCTGCCACGACCTCGGCGAGGTTCTGCGCGGTCTGGGTGGTCTGCACGACGAGGCCTACCTTGCCCTTGAACGACAAGGCGTTGGCGTCGGCGGCACAGCTCACGACCAGCGCATCAGTGCCGGCGTGGCCCAGGATGCCCTCCACCTCAGGGTGACCTGGCTCGCCTACGACCACCACGCGGTAGCCCTCGCGCACCAGGCGCTCGGCTGCCATATGGACCTTCTTCACGTAAGGGCAGGTGGCGTCGACGACGTTAAGGCCACGCTCGCGAGCGGCATCGATCACCTGCGGCACCACTCCGTGCGCGCGAATGATTACGGTGCCCGATGCGGCGTCGTCCAGGTTCTCGGCCAGGCCAACGCCTGCCTCAGCAAGCTCGCGCACCACGATGGGGTTATGGATGAGCGGACCCAAGGTATGAACCTGAGTGCACTCCCCTGCCTGCGGCGCGGCGGCTAGCGCCATATCGAGCGCACGCTGTACGCCGTAGCAAGTACCGGCGTGGGCGGCGATCTCGATGGTAGGCGCGGTTGCCTGGCCGGACGCAGTCGTGGCGGTGTTCGTCACATTCTCGCTCATGGTTAGAACCTGCCCGGATGCTCGGCGCACAGCTCATCTCGCATGGCGTAGACGCGGTTCATGGCCTCGGACTCAAACCATTCCAGGCGCTCCGTGCGCTTAAGCCCAGCCGGTGCGTCGGAAAGCGAGACGGCCTTGCCGGCGCGGATCCAGCACTTCTTGGGGCGCATGAGCTTTTTGCCCGCAGGCGTAATATCGGACCAGCCGCAGATGGCGAGCGGGTTCACAGGTGCCTTGCCCATCTGGGCGATGAGCGCAAAGCCGCCGTGGACCTCGGGCTTGATCTCGCGCGAGCGGATGCGCGTGCCCTCGGGGAAGATCAGAACGTCCTCGCCGCGCTGCAGCGCATGCTGGGCGGCGCGCAGGCACTTCATATCGGCGGTGCCGCGCTCGACGGGAATGCCGCCCACGCGGCTAAAGGCCCAGCGCACAATCTTGCTCTTAGCGAACTCGGACTTAAAGATGGGGCGGATGCGGCGGCCGCCAAAGAACAACGCCGTCTCCACGGCCAAGAGCTCGGCCATCGAGGTGTGGTTGCAGATGACCACGCTGCCGCGTCCTTCCTGGCGCTCAAACAGAAGGTCGGCGTCCTCGACCTTCCAACGCCACATAAGCTTGGAGAAGGCCCACAGAATAGCCATGACCACGGCGACGGTGCCGCGGATGAGCGCCGGGAACTCGGCGTAGGGGGCGTTGTAGTAATCCTCGGGCGTCTGCTTAAACAGGCGCATGGGCTACCTCCTTTGGTTGATGAGGTCTTCGATAATGCGGACGACCTCGTCGATGGTATGGGCGGTGGAGTCGACGTGCACGGCGTCCTCGGCGGGAACGAGCGGCGCGACCTCGCGGCTGCTGTCGAGTTTATCGCGCTGTTTGAGGGCGTCGAGGGTCTCGTCGACCTCGGCCTCGAGCTGCTCGGTGGTGAGCGGCTGGGCGTCGTTCTGGTGGCGCTGCAGCACGCGGCGACGGGCACGCTCACGCGGGTCGGCGGTCAGGAAGACTTTAACCTGCGCGTTGGGGAATACGACGGTGCCGATGTCGCGACCCTCGGCGACAATGTCGCGGTCCTCGGCGGCGCGACGCTGGTGAATGAGCATGGCGGCGCGTACGCCCGGGTAGGCCGAGACCTTGGAGACGTTGGCGTCCACCTGCGGGGTGCGGATGGCAGCCGATGCGTCCTGGCCGTCGATGGTCAGGCGCGTGTCCTCGCCGGTGCCGTTGGTAAAGCGGATCTCGATCTGCTCGGCGAGGGCGTCGATGGCTGCTTCGTCATCCAGGTCGATGCCGCGGTCGAGCGCGGCGAAGGTGACGGCGCGATACATGGCGCCCGTGTCGAGTTTGTTAAAGCCCAGCTGGCGGGCGATCTCCTTGGCGATGGTGGACTTGCCGGAACCGGCGGGGCCGTCGATGGCGACGATCATGCAATGCTTCCTTTCGATGGGTGACGTGCTGGTATGGTTCGCGGGCGTTGGGGCGCGGCGGGTTGCCTAGCCCGTGTAGCGCTCGCGGTAGGTGTTGCGCTTGGGTGCGGAGCCGTGGCTGCCGTGGTGACACGTGCGGCTGGCGGGCGTGTCTTGGGGCTTGCCGCCGTTGCGCTTGGCGCTCGCCTGCTTGGGCGGGATGCCGCCGCTTTTGAGGATCTGCACCTCGCGGTCGGTGAGCTCGCGCCACGAGCCCTTGGCCACGCCCTCGAGCTCAAGGCCGGCAAAGTTGCAGCGATGCAGACGGATTACCGGATGGTGAATCTTGCTCAGCATGCGCTTGACCTGGTTCTTGCGACCCTCGCGGATGATGACCTCCACGGCGGTGGTGCCGGGTTTGACGCCCTGGGGAGCTACGGCCTCGGCCTCGCGCGCGTTGATGACGCGGCAGATCGCCGGCTGGCACAGGCCGTCGTCGAGCTCGATGCCGCTGCGGAGTGGTTCCAAGTCGCGGTCGGACAGCCGTCCGTCCACGAGCGCCTGGTAGGTCTTGTAGACGTGCTTGCTGGGGTGCAGCAGATCCTGCGACATGTCGCCGTCGGTGGTAAAGAGCAAAAGGCCTGTGGTGTCGCGGTCCAGGCGGCCCACCGGGAAAAGTCCCGGAAAGCGGTCGCGGGGGACCAGGTCGGCAACGCAAGGGCGCTCCTGCGGATCGCTCATGGTGGTGAGGTAGCCGGTCGGCTTGTAGAGCATCAAGTACACGGCGCCCTGGTTGAGCTTGACGGGCATACCGTCGACCTCGATATGGTCGCGGTCGACATCGACCTTGGTGCCCAGCTCGGTCGCGACCAGCCCGTTGACGGTCACGCGGCCGGCGGTCATCAGGTCCTCCGAGCCGCGGCGGCTCGCCACGCCCGCGCGCGCCAAAAAGCGCTGCAGGCGCATGGTGTGCGGATAGACGGGCTGGGCGTCGGTGGCGGGTACTGCGTTACCCATGGCGCGCGTCTCCCCTACTTCGTTAGTCCTCGTCATGCATTTCCTCCGAGGTGTCACCGGCTGCCAGAAGCTCCTCGCCATCGGTGCCCTCAACATCGGTGTCGATCAGTTCGCGCTCTTCGTCCAGATCCTCAGCCTGCTCCTCGAGCGTGGACTGAATGCTGCGGCCGCTCAGGCGCTCGCGGATAAACTGACGCGATTGCTCGTCGGGGGCAAACTGCTCCAGGTCGGGCAGGTCGCGGGTGGAGCGCAGACCGAACTTTTCCAAGAAGGCGTTGGTCGTGCCGTAGATGATGGCTTGACCTCGCTGGGGGTCGCGGCCGAGCTCGCGCACCAGGCCCTTGTCCACGAGTGACGCGATGACGCCGTCAGAATTGACGCCGCGGATGCCCTTGACCACCTCGCGCGTCACGGGCTGGTGGTATGCGATGACGGCCAGGGTTTCGAGCGCCGCCTGGGACAGCTTTTGCGTGTCCCAGCTCAACACATAGGCCTCGACCACGTCGTGGTAAGCGGGGTGCGTGAACAGGCGCCAGCCGCCGGCGACCTCGCGCAGCTGAAAGCCGCGGTTGGCCTCCTCATACTCAACCTTGAGCTCGGCGAGCAGCGACGCGCATTCGCCCGGGGCGATATCCAACGCACCTGCCAGCGCGGGTGCGCTCACGGGGTCGCTCGACACCAGCAGCAGCGCCTCGAGGGCGCCTTTGAGGCTGTTTGCCTCCAGCGTGGAAAGGGTTGACATGGTTGCGGCTCCTATTCGGTGAGCTCGGGGCCCTCGCCGGGCACATAGGCCTCGGCGCCCTCGACGCGGTTGATGCGGATGGTTCCAAAGATCTCGTCCTGGCTCAGCGTGAGCGAGCCGCGCTTGGCGAGCTCAAGCATAGCTAGGAAGGTGACGATGAGCTGCTCGGTGGTGGCATCGCCGTCCAGTAGCTCGCGGAAGGTGCAGGTTTGGTGCGTCATGGTAAAGCGGTCGACTGAGGCCACGGTCAGGTCGAGCGGCACGCGATGCGGCGCCACATGCTCGGCCTCCAGCAGGAAGGTCTGGCGCTTGCCGTCCAGGTCGGCACAGATGACGGCGAGACCGCGCAGCGTGATGCCGGCAAGGTAGTCGGGCATAAGGCCTAGGAACTCGGGGTCGGGGCCGGCAACGCGCGGGTGCATGCGGCTTTCGGCCTGCATGCGGGCACCAAGGGCCGCAGCCGCGCCCTTAAACTGTTTGTAGGCAATCAGGCGCTGGATCAGGACCTCGCGCAAGGCGTCGCCGTCGAGCGCGCTGAGCTCCTCGAGGTCTTCATCGAGCTCGTCATCGTCGTCATCGGCTTTGCGCGGGGCCTCCTGCGGGACCAGGGAGGCGGCCTTGATGTCCAAAAGGGTTGCCGCGACCAGCAAAAAGTCGCTCGCCACGTCCAGGTCTAGCGCCTCGATGCGCTCGGCCTCGGCAAGGTACTGCTCGGCCACCTCGCTAATGGAGATAGCGCCGATATCAACTTTTTGGCGGGTTACCAACTGCAGCAGCAGGTCGAACGGTCCGCTGTAGACCTGCGTCGACACGCGATACGACATCTTCGACCTCCTTTGACGGCGCCTTCGCGGCGCGGTTTGGGTGCATGTTACGACCGTTTTGCACGGTCGACCTGTAAGTTTACCTTAGATGCCGGCGATTGCGAAGGTGAGTAGCTGCTCGGCCAGCGGATACACGGTAACGTCGAAATAGCGGCCGATCACGTCGATACCGGTCCACATAGGCAGCAGGTACAGCACCAGGATGAGGATGGGCATAGCGTATTGCTGCAGGCGGTAGTAGTTGTCGAGCGCCTTGCCTTTAAGGAACGGCACAATGATCGACGAGCCATCGAGCGGCGGAATCGGGATGAGGTTAAAGAACGCGAGCGATAGGTTGACCACGATAAAGGTGGCGCCGAAGTTCATGATCTGTGATGCCACGGCAAAGGACATGCTGCTGTAGAGGTTGCCGTACGTTGCGTGCATGAGGGCGGCCGCGAGGCACGCGAGTGCGATGTTCGACGCGGGGCCGGCCACGCTCACCAGGACCTCGTCGCGCTTGGGGTGCTTGAGGTTGTTGAGGTAGACGGGCACGGGCTTGGCGAAGGCGAAAACCGGGCCGCCGGCGGCAAGCATGAGCAGCGGCAGGATGATGGTGCCAAACGGGTCGATGTGGTTGAGCGGGTTGAGCGAGACGCGGCCGCGCGAACGGGCCGTCTTGTCGCCGAGCGCCCAGGCCGCGGCGGCGTGCGCGCTCTCGTGGATCACGATGCCCACGATGACGGCGACGGCACTGGCGAGCAGGTTCATGAGGTGGTTGCTGGACATGGCGCTCCCCTAGCGGACGCGGCGCGAGGCGCGCGTGAGCAGGGAGTCAATTACAAACAGGATCACAGCGACGATGGCGTAATCCAGGCGGAAGACGCCGCCAAAGGGCGAGGTGATGACGCCGTAGCCGGCGATGGCACTCGGCAGCGCGCGCGAAAGCTCAACGACAAAGCCCACGATCTGCAGCTTGGCGGTCAGGCCGCTAAAGCACAGCAGCACGGTCATCGCGCTCATAAAGATGCCGCAGATGCGACAGGCGATGGCGATGATGCTCATCGCCACGGCAGCGGCCTTACGAGAGTTCACGCGCGGTCTCCTCTTCGATCTGGGTGGAAAGCTCCAGCCATTCGTCCTCGAGCTTGGGTAGCTCTTGCTTAAGGCCGTTATATTCCCCCAGCGCGGCGTTGAACTTGTCTTGATCGGCATAAAGCTCTTCGCTTGCCATCAATTCCATAAGCTCGTCATAGCGGGCGCGCTTTTTATCGAGCTCCGTCTCGATCTTCTTGAGCTGGTTGCGCACGCCCTTGAGCTTTTTGTTGAGCGCGGTACGGGCCTGTGCCTCAGCGCGCTTTTGCTCCTTGGTCTTTTTGCCCTCGGCCGGCTTGGGGGCCGCGGTGGGGCTGCTGTCTTGGGCGGCGTTGGCGGGCTTAGTGCTCTTGCCTGCCGCAGGCGCACTCTCCCCTGCCGCCTCGGCGGCGGCGCGGGCCGCGAGGTCCTCGCGCTTGTAGAGGTAGTAGTCGTAGTCGCCGTCGTAGACCGTGACCTTGCCATCGCGGATGTCGATGACGCGGTTGGCCACGGCGCGTACCAAGTGCTCGTCGTGGCTGATTAGCACGATGGTACCGGGGAAGTTTTGCAGGGCGTTCTCGAGCATGTCCACCGAGTCGATGTCCAGGTGGTTGGTGGGCTCGTCCAGGCACAGGAGCGCCTCGGGGGCCACGAGCATCTTGGCCAGGGCCAGACGCGCCTTTTCGCCGCCGGAGAGGACGCGAACCTGTTTCTCGATGGAATCGTTGTCGCTAAACAGGAAGGCGCCCAGCAGGCTGCGCTGCTGCGGCACGGTCCACTTGGGCGTGACGGTGTCGATCTCTTGTAGGACGGTGTTGGACTCGGTCATGCCTTCGAGCGCGTGCTGGGCGTAGTAGGCCACGCCCACGTTGGTGCCCAGATCGCGGGTGCCGGTGGTGGGTGGCTCCAGGCCGGCGAGGATCTTCATGAGCGTGGACTTGCCGGCGCCGTTGGGGCCGACGAGCGCCACGTGCTCGCCGCGGTAGAGCTTGAGGTCGATGTCGCTGTAGATGTGCTTGTTACCGTAGGACTTGGAGACGCCCTCCAGGCCCACTACCATATCGCCGGAGCGCGGTGGGTCAGGGAACTTAAAGTCGATGTGCTTGTGGCCCTCGGGAAGGATGACGAGCTCCTTTTTGATCTGCTCGATCTTGCGGATGCGTTCCTGCGCCTGGGCGGCCTTGGTGGGCTTATAGCGGAACTTGTCGACGAAGACCTGCATGTGGGCGATGTCGCGCTCCTGGGCGGCACGCTTGGCGCGCATCTGCTCCAGGTTGTCCTCGCGCTGCTTGAGGTAGCTGCTGTAGTTGCCGGTGTAGGTGGTCACGCGACGGTTTTCGAGGGCGGCGACGTGGTCGACGCAGGCGTCCATGAAGGCGCGGTCGTGGCTGACGATGAGCACGGCGCCGTCGTAGTTGGCGATAAAGCCGCGCAGCCACTGGACGCTTTCGAGGTCCAAGTGGTTGGTGGGCTCGTCCAGAAGCAGCAGATCGGGGTGGCGCAGGAAGAGCTTGGCAAGCGCGATGCGCATCTGCCAGCCGCCCGAGAACTCGGAACACGGGCGCTCAAAGTCGGCGACCTTAAAGCCCAGGCCGGATAGGATTTTGCGGGCGTTGCTCTCGAGCTCGTAGCCGCCCAGGTGCTCAAAGCGGTCCTGGACCTGTCCGTACTCGTTGAGGAGTGCGTCGACGTCCTTGCCTTGCTCGGAGAGCTCGGTGATCTGGGCCTGCAGCTCGTTGGCGCGCTCACCCATACGGCGGATTTCCTTGGCGGCAGCCATGACCTCGGCAAGGATGGTGGTGTCCTTTTGCTCCAGGTTGGTTTCCTGCTCTAGGTAGCCCACCTGGCAGTCCTTGGCGTACTGGACCTGGCCGGCGTCGGGGCTGTCGATGCCCATGATGATCTTGAGCATGGTAGTTTTGCCGGCGCCATTGGGGCCCACGAGCGCAAAGCGTTCGCCGGGATTTATCTGGAAGGAAGCGCCGCTAAAGAGGACGCGAGCGCCGAAGCTTTTTTCGATCTTGTCGACCAGGAGGATCATGGTGCCGCCTTTGACCTTGTGTGCCTATATGAAAAAAGGCCCCAACTTGCGTTGGAGCCTCATTCAATGCTCGGGTGGAGACGAGGGGGATCGAACCCCTGACCTCTTGACTGCCAGTCAAGCGCTCTCCCAGCTGAGCTACGCCCCCGTGCGAAGAAGTACTATACGGGAACTCGGACGGCGATGCAAGGACAATTTTGAAAAATTTCGCAGTCGCGGCGCGGGCCGCCATCCGCTCAACGGCTATCCCGCCGGCACCAGGCCCGTTACCGGGGCCAATCGCGCTCCCGCCGACCCGGCGATCTCAAAACCATGCCGGTTTACGGGGCCGGGACGGGAACCCCCGAGCATGCCGTAATTGGTAAACTCAAAACCGCAGGTAGCCGACTTGCGCATTCCGTGAAATGCAGGGCACGGACGGCCGGCCCGGGTCCAGCCCCGTAATCCGACATAGTTTTGAAATGGCAATAATTCGCTAGCAGGCAAACTAGATCTTTCTAGTTCCTTATCGCCGGCTAATTTCCGATTTCCAACCAGTTGCACAAAACATTTGCCCGCAGTCGCGTCTCGGCACACTTCATTGCCTCGGATTTGGCTTTATATTGAATCCCCAAACGACTGCAGACGCTTTTGATTATGGTGTCTAACTGCTTTTTGTCGTTAAGCATATCGTGGGTTACCAGGAACACGTCGAAACCCATGCTCTGGAGCGCAGTCATGCGCTCCGCATCGTGATCAAGTACCGCGCCCGAGCCATGGATGACTTCACCTTGGATCTCGATAATTACTGCCTTCATTAGGATTGGATTTACAATCACGATGTCGCCGTAGCAAACCTTTTGACCTGCGATGCTTTGGGCTGCCACGGATAGAGGGGTTAAATCGTTGAGGTACACGTATCTGAATCCTGCACCACCTAGACGTCGAGAACGACTTAGAAGCAGGACCCCAGCGACCTCGAGTGGAGACGCAGCAATGCCGATAACCTGCTGAGCGGCATCATAAAACTGCTTTCCCCACATTTGACTTTTGACCTTGTCGGCGAACCGATGCAGATCGCTTAGCTCGATGAGCGGCTTTCTCATCCAAAGAGAAGTGCCTTTGAGTTTCGTAACCTCTCTTCCATCCTCACGCTTGTTCGTTTGGCCTTCTTTATCTGTGGTCTTTACGGTTGCGCGGGCGTAAACTCGTTTCCAAGGAACCTCGTCTTCGCCCTCTCCAAGTTCGAACAAATCCTGCGTGCTGGAATTGCGATTCTCCTCTACCGCCATTTTTAGCTGCATTTCGGCAGCGGGAGCCGGCTCGAAAATAGAAAACCAGCCGCAAAGTTCGTACATGGCCAGTACGAGATCTATTTGGGACACAAAGCGTGTCATAGTAAATAACGTGTTAAGCGGATTGGTGACACTAAAGCCTAAGTTAGTGTCGATTGTTGTGCTGACATCCGATGCCCCTTCCCAGCGAATAGTGGAGCGCAATTCCGAGTGGTGATTACAACAACCTGGCGAAGCAACAGCGATAATCGGGGTCTTGAGGACGTCGGTTACAAACGGGGCTTGGGATAGAGCTCGCCAGCCTTCTTCG
>USDH01000018.1 GCA_900553415.1 uncultured Collinsella sp.
AGCGGGCGGTAGAGCATCAGATGGTCGACATGGACGAGTCGTTTTTTGGCGTACTTGGCCTTGGGCTGCGGCGTGGGAAAGTTGATGGTGATGGCATCGAGCTCGCCTGCGGCAAACAGCTGCGGCAGCGATGCAGCGCCTCGGGGCAGGACGAGTGCGTTGGTCAGTTCCTGCTCGCAGATTTTCTGCGCGGCATAGGCGATGCATATGGGCTCCTGGTCCATACCGATAAAGAGGGTGTTTGGCTCGTGGGCCGCGCGTTCTACAAGGTACGTTCCCTTGCCACAGCCAAGATCCAGGTGAAGGTGTTCGAAGGGCTTGCTGCCAACTGGCGCACAGGCCTCGCGCCAATCTCCGGCATAGGCCTCGGGGTTCGTCTCAATCGCATCGGCGTAGCGCTCCAGGCGCTCCTCGAGCACAAAGTTCTTAGGCGTGCGAACGTGGACGGCTCCCATGAGGCTCCTTGGTCATAAATGCGAAACGCATGGCTGCGCGTTTCGGCAATGCGTTGGAAGAAGGTGGGCATGGTTTGCCCGAAAGATGCGGTGCGGCTCGGCGGCGAGTCGTCGGTGCCTACAGGCGCTTGAGGATCACATAGCGATTGAGCTCGCCGCTGCGACCGTCGGCATGGAAGCGCTCAAGCTCGCGTACGGGAACCTCGCCACTCTTGTAGAACGTGCGGACGCCGCGCACCAGGTCGGTGATCTGCTGATCGTCAAAGTGATGGCAATAGCGGTAGGCGTGGCGGTCGTTTTGCCAGCCAATGAGGTGGTCGCCGGCTTCAAACTGCGCGGAATCGTAACTTTCAAACGGCGGGGTGAGCTCGGCGCGGGCTTCGGTGCGAACGGCCTTGCGCGCCATGCGCTCGTCGTTCATAAACTCCCAAAAGCTGATGGCGATGATGCCGCCTGGGCGCGTCTGGCGCACCAGGGCGTCGAGCACGCGTACGCGGTACTCGCATGACGGCACGTGGTGCATAAAGCCAAAGCAGACCGAGATGTCGGCGAGCGGGGCGTCGAAAAGCACGTCGGGTGTCTCGGCGGGGTTGAGCTTCATGAGGGCATCGAGTACGTCGAGTTCCTGGAAGTGCAGGTTGGGAATGCGCAGGGCGTGACCGTGCGCATCGATAGCCAAATCCTGACACGAGTCAACACCATAGAACTCAAACGGGCAACTGGCATCTGCCGAGGGGTTTGCGCCGTCGACGCCCTTGGCGGCAAGTGCGCCGCCGGCGGCAAAGTTCTCGAATCGCATGTTACCGCAGGCAAGATCGAAGACGCGGACGGGATGCTCGATCGTGGCGACGTCGAGCTGCTCGAGCGCTATGTCCATGGTGCGCACCCAGCCGGGCCACGGTGCCTGGCGCGTATCGGAGAAGGAGGCGGAGTGCTCGCGATAGAACGTATTGTTGAGCTGAATGAGCGATGAGGCGAAATCGCGGTTCACGGCGCGGAACTCCCTCCGTTGGCGGTGCGGAATAAACAGTACGACCATACTACCGTTAACGCCGCAACGGGGACAACCGAGCTGCGGGTCATTGCTTTGTTTGGACACATTTCCGCAGCTCATATGCACCCGCAACCGCCGGTTGTCAAAAATCTCACTAGAATAGGTGGCATGATTTTGGCGGTGGCGGATAGATTTTTAACTGTGCAAGGCGCCTTAAGAACAAAAACGGTCCGGCGGCACGGCTGGCATCGCATAGGAGGAACCATGAATGTAGAAACTGCGCAGCGGCTCGCCGACCTTCGTCGCAGCAAGGGTTTTAGCCAAGAAGGGCTGGCGCGAAAGCTGGGGCTGTCGCGCCAGGCGGTCAGTAAATGGGAACGTGCGGAGAGCTCGCCCGATACCGAGAACCTGATCTCGCTCGCCAAACTCTATGGCGTGAGTTTGGACGAGCTCCTCAATCCGAGTGACGAGATCGAGGACGATATCGAGTTTGAGAACGAGGACCGCGCCCGTCAGCGCGAGGCCGAGGCGGCAGAGCGTGCTCGCACCCATGAAGCGGCGGCACGCGCTACGGAGGCAGCTACACAGGCAAGTGATGCCGCGGCCAAGGCGGCGCAAGCTGCAAGTTGGAGCGCGCAGGCCGCCAATGCCGCTACGGCGCAGGCGACGAGTGGCACCGCGGTTGGATCGACTCCGGTGAAGGGCCCGTTCCAGTCGTTCCCGTATTGGGCCGTGTGTTGGCTACTGTTCTTTTTGCTGATGTTCCTGTTTGGTGCCGGTCCCTTTGCCGCGCTGATCTTCTTCACGATTCCCATCTATCACTGGGTGGCGCGTGCGCTCGATGGCGATTGGGCGCGCGGGGATATTCAGGTTGGTCCGGCGCCGGCGGTCGCTAGGACTAAGGGGGAGGACGTTTCCACAGCGGTTGACGCTGGCATGGCTGCCGCGACCACTGCTGAGTCGAGTGCCAAAGAAGGTGATGAATGATGAAGCTCTCGCATGAGTCTAAGAGGCGCTTGGGCATTGGCATCGGAGCGTTTGTGCTTATCATTGGACTTGTCTTTGGCACTTCGCGGACTTTGATTCATTTTGATGGTCCGTGGGATCTCGACGATGTTGTATCCGGCTTGTCTGGTATGGACGATGCGCTTGACGAGGACGATCTTTTGGATAGCGGTAACTATTCCGCTCGGCCTCAACAGCTTTCGAGCGAAACCTTTGATGCCGACGCGTTCACATCGCTCGACTTGGACGTGACGTCGGGCACGGTCAAGGTCAAACTCGTCTCCGGCGGGCCAGTACGCGTAATTGAAAGCGGTCGCGTGGCAACGGGGACCGTTGCCTTCGATGCGGCAACCCAGAACCTGGCCGAAATCAAGGGTTCTACGCTCAAGATTCGCCAGTTCGATTGCGATGACGAGCGCGCCATTGACCGCACGGTTACCGTCGAACTGCCGCGCGATGTTGCCGATAACATGGTGGGCATCACAGCGAATGTGGGATCGGGTGATCTGACGGTCGCGGGCATTGCGTGTCATGACCTCAACCTGACTCTGGACTCGGGAGACGTTGAGTTTGCGGGCACCGTAACCGACACCTTGGATGCCGAGGTCGGTTCGGGCGATGTGGCGTTCGAGCTCTACCAGGCCCCCGCGAAGTCGATGGACTTAAGCGTGGGCTCGGGCGATGTGGAGATATCGGTTCCGAACTCTACGGGCTTTAAGGCGAGCCTCACCGTGGGCAGCGGCGACTTCGAGAGCGGTTTCCTTCCGCTTGGCTACGATGGCGAGACCATATTGAATCTTGAATTCGACAACGGTGATAAATCTGCCACGTATCGTTTTAAGGTCGGTTCGGGCGACATGTCGTTTGATTCGGAGTGACATGCGGTTTTCGGAGACCCGCAAACGTAGCCGCGCTCTTTGATGGAGGCGCCGGAGCCGTGATGGGCTCCGGCGCCTTTGCCTTTACAATGGGGGCATGGAACAGATTATCTTGAACATACTCGAGGCTCTGCGTCGCGGCGAGACCGTGGACGACAAAGCGCTCGTCAAACTGATACATGCCGAGGCACGCCGTGAGGGTGCCGACAAACGCGATTTGGCCAAGCGCCGTCTGCTGCCGTTCTACCAGCGGGTAAAACGTGAGGAGCCGACTCGTTGGGCTGCCTGGAATGTCGATGCCGAGTTGGAGCGTCAACTGCTGCAGGTGTTGCGCATGAAGCCTCGTCGCACGGCTTCGGGCGTGGCGACCATTACCGTCATCACCAAGCCGTGGCCGTGCTCGGGCGATTGCCTGTTTTGCCCCAACGACCTGCGCATGCCCAAGAGCTATCTGCACGCTGAGCCGGCGTGTGCCCGTGCGGAGCAAAACTGCTTCGATCCGTATCTACAGGTGAGTGCTCGTCTGACGGCGCTTTCGCAGATGG
This sequence comes from uncultured Collinsella sp., assembly GCA_900553415.1. Classification (GTDB taxonomy): domain Bacteria; phylum Actinomycetota; class Coriobacteriia; order Coriobacteriales; family Coriobacteriaceae; genus Collinsella. Next base: position 3,878 of record USDH01000018.1, read on the forward strand.
GTCATGCGACCGACAAGATCGAGCTCATTGTGCTTGGCGGTACCTGGAGTGACTATCCGCAAGGGTATCAGGCATGGTTTATGTCGGAGCTTTTCCGTGCGCTCAATGACGATGCCGTCGCCGGCGTTGCGGCAAACCCCATGTTGGCGCGTCCGGGCATCAGTCGTGCCGAGGCGGGGCGCCTGCTCGATGACGCTCCCGCCGATGCCCTGCCGCCTGTGGTAGCAGAGCGCCGCGAGCGCTATCGGGCCGCCGGCATTGCGACAGACGAGGTCGAGCTTGCTGCCGGCGTTGCCGACGAGCAGGGGCGTGTGGATGCTGCCGTGGGCGGCTATAACCGCGCAGTGCGTCGTCTGTACGGCCCTGGTACGCCGTGGGGCGAGGTCGCCGAGTGGCAGACAGCAACGATGGAAGAGCTCGAGCGGCAGCAACGAATCAACGAGACGGCGAAGCATCGCGTGGTGGGACTCGTTATCGAGACGCGCCCCGATGCCGTAACGCCGCAGGCCCTCACGCTCATCCGCCGCCTGGGCTGCACCAAGATCCAGATGGGTATCCAGAGCCTCGACCAGCACCTGCTCGATATCAACGAGCGTCGCATTTCGGTGGCGCAGATCGAGCGGGCGTTTTCGCTTGCGCGCCTGTTTGGCTTTAAGATCCACGCGCATTTTATGCTTAACTTGCTGGGCGCCACGCCCGAGGGGGACAAGCGCGACTACGAACGCTTTATGACCGAAGGGGCCTTTATGCCCGACGAGGTCAAGGTCTACCCGTGCGCGCTCATCGAGGGCTCGCGTCTGGTGGGCTGCTATGAGCGCGGCGAGTGGCGCCCCTATTCCGAGGAAGAGCTGCTCGATGTGTTGGTCGACGACATCGTGGTGACGCCGGCGTTCTGCCGCATCAGTCGCATGATCCGCGACTTTAGCTCCGACGACATCATGGTGGGCAACAAGAAGCCCAACCTGCGTCAGCTCGTCGAAAACCGCTTGGCTGCTCGTGGGGAAGGCGCGACGGTGCGCGAGATTCGCTATCGCGAGATCAGCACGGCGGGTGCCGACTTGGATGAGCTTTCTCTTGATGAGGAAGTGGCGTACGAGACGCCGGTGACTTACGAGCGCTTTTTGCAGTGGGTGACGCCGCGGGGCAAGATCTCGGGCTTTTTGCGGTTGTCGCTGCCCGACCATTCGTTTGTTGCCGCGCATGCGGACGAGTTGCCGACGATGCCGGACGAGGCGATGATTCGCGAGGTACACGTGTATGGCATGGCGGCGCGCGTGGGGGATCAAGGCCAGACAGCCCAGCACCATGGATTGGGGCGTTTGCTCGTAGAGCGTGCGTGCGAGATTGCCCGGGATGCGGGTTATGCACGCATCAACGTGATCAGCGCGATTGGTACGCGCGAGTACTATCGCCATTTGGGTTTTTACGACCATGGACTCTATCTGCAAAAGGAGCTCTAAATGAACAAGCCGAGTGTTTCTGCTGGTGTCGTTGCCGGCGTTGCTCTGGGAGCCGCGGCGCTTGGTGCGGCCGCCGTCGCTGTTCGTGCTGCCTGTCTGCAGGTTGCGCGAACCCGCAATGGGTTGGCGCGTGTGAAACGCGTGCACGATGAGGGCGGCGATGAGATTCGCGTGTTGGTGCAAGGCGGCGTCTACCAAAGCGCAAGCTACGTTGGCGAGCGTTGGGCGGAGCCCGTCTTTGCGTACTATCGTGCGTTTGACGATGCGTTTGAGGCCGAGGATGCAATGCGTGACGCTTATGGTCACGGTATCGACCGTGTGCTTATGCTGGGCGGCGGCGGGTTTGCCTATCCCAAGTTTGCGCTGATGTCGCACGAGAGCTTGCGCATGGATGTCATTGAGTACGATGCCGAGATTACGCGCCTGGCGCGCCGTTGGTTCTACCTGGACGAGCTGGAACGCACGGTGGGCGATCGCTTGCGGGTGATTACCGCCGAGGCTCGCTCGTATCTGGGTGTGACGAGCGTGGGCCATCGTCGCTACGACGTGGTCGTGAGCGATTGCTTTGGCGGTGCCGAGCCCGTGCGCGAGTTGGCGACCGTTGAGGCGCTGCGTCTGGCGCGGGGCAGCCTGAACCCCGGGGGTATCTACGTGGCCAATATCGTGAGCGCAAACGAGGGGAGCGATGTGACGTTCCTTCGCGACTGCGCTGCCACGGCACTCGAGGTATTCGCCCACGCCTGGGTGGTCCCATGCGGCGATGCAGAGTTCGGCGGCGAGGAGAACTACCTGCTCATCGCTAGCGACGGTGACTATGCCTTTGCCGAAGCCGTGCCCTTCGACACCGACTTCCTCGGCACCGTCCTTCACGACAAGTAAGTCTCCCCGTCCCAAAAAAAGACTGGTCCTAGGCGTGGTCGCGCCAGCTGCGGACACGCTGCTTCATGCCCTCTATGTCGAGCACGCCTTCGGCAAAGCCCTTGCGCACGAGCTCTTCGGGAACAAACTCGTCGTAGCGGTCAAAGTAAGGCACCTCGCCAGGATAGACGAGCTCGATGGGATCGAAGTCCTTCTCGGCCTCGGCGGCGAGCACCTCAAAGAACGTCTCCTCGTCGGCCTTCATCTTAAACTGCATAAAGTACGGTCGTGAAGGGTCGAGTCCGCGAAGGCCCAGCTCCGCGGCACATTTAATCTTGAGCATGCGCTCGAGCGCCAAAAAGGCGTAGCTGCCCAGCCAGGGGAAGAGCACCCAGGTATCGCCGCCCAGGTTGATGAGCGGCTTGGTTCCCGCACCCGAAATCTCGGCCGTATGACGAGCCTGTGCTAAGCGGGCCCGTGCGTTACCCATAAGGTACGGATATGCCGCGTGCTCGTTGAGCGCCTTGCGCATACGCTCGAGTACGTGTGTATTGATGTCGCCGGGGCAGTCGCCAAAGTAGGCCGGAACCCGGCCCTTGACCTGCGTGGCAAAGACGGTGTGGCGCCTCCAGTCCACTTCCTCGACAATCCAGCAGTGTCCGGCGATAGCGATGCGCTCACCGGGCGGTGGGGGATTGACGATCGTGCCCAGCTCGGCCGATTCGCTGCGAACGGTAAACTCTTCGTTTTCCTGGAACACAGCGTAGAACTTAAAGTTGTTGATGATGCGCTCGCCCGCGAGGCCCACGATGAGCCCACCGCCCTCGGTGACTTGGATATGGTCGATCTTAATGAGGTGACGCAGCAGTACGCGATAGTCATCGGCCGAGATGCGATGGAAATAGCTGAGCGTGAGCACGCGCTGGGCAAGCTCTGCCGGCGTGAGTTCGCCGGTACTGGCAAGCGTCGACATAGTCTGGTGGTAGAGCAGGCTGTAGGGGAGTCGATCGAGCTCGGGCGGCTCGACCCACTTTTCCTCGCGATAGAGTTGTACGAGCGCGATTCCCTGCAGGAGCTTCCAAGGAATGGTCTCGGGCATCATCGTGCGCGGCTCGGGTTCTTCCTCGCGCATGACAAACCACATCTCGGGCGGAAGGTCGCGACGGCCCGTGCGCCCCATGCGCTGCAAAAAGGAGCTGACGGTAAACGGCGCGTCAATCTGGAAGGCGCGCTCCAGGCGGCCGATATCGATACCGAGCTCCAGCGTAGAGGTGGTGACGGTTGTCTGCGCCTGCTCCTCGTCGCGCATGAGCTCCTCGGCCGTCTCGCGCAGCGATGCCGAAAGGTTGCCGTGGTGGATGAGAAAGCGGTCGGGCTCGTGCCGGCTCTCGCAGTAGCTGCGCAGCATGGAGCACACGGCCTCTGCCTCCTCGCGCGAGTTGGCAAAGACCAGGCACTTGCGGCCGCGCGTATGCTCAAAGATATAGCCCATACCGGGGTCGGCGTTGTCGGGTGCCGTGTCGGTGGGGTTGAGAAGCGCCTGCTCGGCCGCTCGCGGGATGTCGACTTCGCCCTCGGGGGCCGAGGAAGTGCGACGGTCTTTGGGAGCGGCCTTGCCCCGCGCCTGCTCGCGACGTTGACGGCGTTCTTCCTGTGCAAGCTGTCCGCTGTGGCACATGTCTTGTCCGGATGCGGGCAGCGCCGCGGGCGCCGCCGTCTCAATACGCTCGCACGCAAGCACTTCGGCCTCTTGAGGACCCGTGCTCTCGAATCCCCGCTGCTGCGCCTGGGGGCCCGAGTTGTAGAAGTGCTCCATGGAGATACGCCACACGCGGCGCGGTTCTTCAAAGCGGGGGATAACGCAGTCGCGCCCCGTTCCCTGTGAGAGAAAAGCGCCCGTGCGCTTGGGGTCGCCGATGGTAGCGGAAAGGCCAATGCGTCGAGGCTGCACGCCGGCCATGCGCGAGAGTCGCTCGACAAGGCAGAGCGTCTGCCCGCCACGGTCGCCGCGCATGAGCGAATGGACCTCGTCGATGACCACATAGCGCAGGTCGCAGAACATGCGCGGGATCGCCATGTGCTTATGGATCAGGAGTGCCTCGAGCGACTCGGGCGTAATCTGCAAGATGCCGCTCGGCTTTTTGATGAGCTTGGTCTTGTGCGACTGCGAGACATCGCCATGCCAGTGCCAGACGGGGATGTCGGCTTCTTCGCACAGGTCATTGAGACGGACGAATTGGTCGTTGATGAGCGCCTTGAGGGGGCCAATGTAGAGGGCGCCTACGCTTGCGGGCGGGTTCTCCCAAAACTCGGTCAGGATGGGAAAGAAGGCCGCTTCGGTTTTGCCGGAAGCTGTGGATGCCGTCAGGAGTACATTGTCTTGTGTGTTAAAGATGGCATCTGCCGCCGCAACCTGAATGGAGCGCAGGCTCTCCCAATCGTGGGAGTAGATGAAGTCTTGGATAAACGGGGCGTAGCGGTCAAAGGCGTTCACGAGGCCTCCTTTCAAAAGCGAATCTCTCAACGCGGCGAGCAGTGGCTTGCTGCATTACTGCTTCAACGTTTGCCCAGATAGAGCCTGCCAAAATAGACCTGTTCCTTTTTGGCAGGTTAGATGGTGAATTCGGCGAAGTTGCGGTTGCCGTCTGCGGTGCCGGTGTCGCCTGTTGCGGCTGGCGGCGCCAGCGTGACGCCGCCGACGCTTTGCAGTAACTCAGCCACGTTTGCATCGGGATTCTGACACAGGATATCGAGCAGCTCGATAAAGTCACGGATGACCTCACGCGGCGTCAAGTGCGTATCGGCTCCCACGCGGCCAAACTCAATCTTGAGGAAGTCTACCAAGTCGTTCTCGGTAAGCGTGGGCGTCCAGCCAAAGTAGCCGGCGTGAATTTGCATGAGTTTTTCGATCAGCACCAGCAGCTCCTCGTAGGTGAGCGGCTGCAGGCGGATGATGGGCGCGAGCATGTCCTTAAGATCCTCGCGTGCAAAGCGGCCTTGAGCGAGTCGGCTACGCAGGGCCTCGTAGGAGAACACGCCACGGCGGCGGTCTTCGATGGAGGTTGGCGTGCCGCCCATGATCATGCCCAGGTACTGCGCCTTGCCCTGGAGCGTGTCGTTGTACATGGTCAGGATCTTCTCGTAGTTGTATTGGCGTGTGATGGCGTTGGGAATCTTATACAGATTCACGAGCTCGTCGATGAGCACCAGCATGCCCTTGTAGCCGCTGCAGACCAAAAAGCGCGCAATGAGTTTGACGTAGTCGTACCAGTCATCGTCGCTGATGATGGTTGAGGACCCCAGTTCGGCGCGAGCCTCGCTCTTGGTGCGGTATTCGCCGCGAATCCATTTGGTCACGCGGCTCATGGCCTCTTCGTCGCCCCCGGATGCGGCCATGCGATAGCGGCGGAGCATGCGGGTGAAGTCGAAGCCGTGGACCATTTCCTCGAGCGGCGCCAGTTGGGCATTGACGGCAGGCTCGTCGGCATCGGCACACGAGGCGACCCAGCGATCCAGGATAAGGTTGAGCGCACCGCCCTCGGGGCGCGTCTTGGTCGATATATTGCGGATGAGCTCGCGGTAGGTGGCAAGGCCCTGTCCCTGACCGCCCTGCAGGCGGCGCTCGGGCGACAGGTCGGCATCAGCGACGACGAATCCCTCGCCCATGGCGTGCGTGCGGATGGTTTGGAGCAAAAAGCTCTTGCCGGCGCCGTAGCGACCGACTAAAAAGCGGAAGCTCGCGCCGCCATCGGCGATGAGACTCAAATCGGTGAGCAGGGCGCGGATCTCGACCTCGCGCCCTACGGTGATGTAAGGAAGGCCGATGCGCGGGACCACACCGCCCTTGAGCGAGTTGAGAATGACGGCAGCGACGCGCTTGGGCACGCGGGGTGCTGCGGATGCGGTATCACTCATGGTCTAGGTATCCCCTCACGTCTGCTTCGTAGTCATCGATAATTTGCGGTCCTGCCGCGCCAAATTCAATTACGGTGTCACCCACCAGGTCAAAGAGCGCCTCGTTGATGTTATCGACGAGCATGTCCTCGCTCTGCCCCGACCTCTCAACCGCCGACGCCGCCTGCGCCGTGTTCTGCTCGAGCAGTGCGCGCAGATAGACGGCTGCGGCTGGTGCGAGGTCGTTCGCAGCGTCAGCGGAGGCAGTTGCTGCGGACGTGGGCGTTGACGCGAGAAGCGGCGCCACGACACCAAACTGGTCGGTGGATATGGTCGGCTCGTCGACATCATCCTGCCCCATGGGCACCGTGACCGCCTCGGCAATCACGTCGGACGCGGGCTTGGCTTCCAGCTGCTCGGAGCCCGCCACGTCAGCCTGTGCGAGCGCATCGTCCTCGCGCTCCTCGTCGATCAAAAGCGCTTCGCGCGTTTGTGCGGCAGCGCTCCGAATGTGCCCCAGCTGGCTCAAATCGATATCGATCTTGACGGGCTGGTGTGCGGCGTCCCACGAAAGCCATGCCACAATCTCGTCATCGATAATCTTGGCCAGATATTTGGGGACCTTTTCTTCCTTAAGGGGATGGGCGGGGTCCAGCGCCAGGCGCAGGCGTTGGTCGCAGGCGCGCATCATCTCGCCAAGTTTGCTGCTCTTTTGTCTGCTGCCGTGAATCCGCATGCATTCCCAAAAACCGTTTTGGCAACGGTAGATATGGATGGGGTCCAGACGGTATTCGCAGTCCTCGTGGCGCTCGGGCGCAAAGAATACGGCCGAGGCAAACATGGTGTAGGGCATTGCCGTCTCCTCCCCAAATAAACTCGCCACGATGCCGGTCTTTCGGTGCGTGTCATAGTAGCGCGCCATGCGGACATACACGGCGCACGCCACGTGGCGCAGATCGCGGTGGTGGCTGCGGTCGAGCCGCGAGTTACTTAGGTTGTATGTGGAGAGGGCATTGATGGCGGCCATGAGTCGTTCCTCGCGCGCCTCGTCGGGCGGAAGGGGGAGCGTGGGCTCGGAGATTTTGCGACGCTTAGGGGTCTGGCCGGACGGTGCCGGTGCTGGTACAAGGTCTCGTGCCGCGCGCCGCAGCTCGATAAGGGCGTTATCGAACATGACGGTTTTAGAGTCGCGAAGCAGCTTGGGGTCGAGCCCGTGGAATACGGCGTAATCTTGCAGCCACACGCGTGCAAATCGGTCGATGCCGGGCTCGAAGGCGCGATAGACATCCCAAAAAGCCTTGATCTTGTTAAAACCATCGAGTGGATTATCTACGCCAATGCCGCAGATCAGCTCATAGAGATACAGAAAGGCAAAGGACGTAGACGTTTCCTCGACGGTTCCGCGGCGCACTTGGGCACGCCAGGTAAAGTAGCCGCGCAGTTGCCGGTCGCTCATGGCGTTGTAGGTGGGAAAGTACGACTTAAAGGTGCCGTTGTAGGGACAGTCGTCCTCAAAGTTGGCCATCAGCAGGCCTTGGCGGTAGAAAAGCTCGGCTTCCGAAAGCCAACGCCCCGCGCCGCCCTTGGGGTCTTCTTGCCAACGCGATATCTCACGCATTTTGCGGTACTGGTCGGGAAGGAAGTTCTGCATCTGGCGGCCGGTCTTGAGAATCGGCTCGTCTGCGTAGATTTCGTTTGAGAAGCGGGCGGACTGATGGGTCCGGGCCTCGGCCATAATGCGCTCGATGAGCATCTTGATGTCCTGGTCGGCCACCGCTTCTCCTCTCCTAACGCAGCTTCGGTGACCTCATATCATAGCACAGCATCAAACAGGTGTTCGAGATACTGCTGCGTAGATAGATTTAGAACAGGAGGGCGTAGATGACGGCGATGACGACGGAGGGGAGCATATTGGCCGTGCGGAAGGTCTGAGGACGGATGAGGTTGACGCCGACGCAGAAGATGAGCATGGAGCCTACGAGCGAAAGGCTGTCGAGGGCTGCCGTGGTCATGATGGGGGAGAGTGCGCCGGCAAACAGCGTGATCGTCCCCTGGAACACGGCGACGGGCAGGGCGGAGAAGATGCAGCCGCGGCCAAGCGAGGCCGTCATAGTGCAGACGATGATGCAGTCCAGTGCGCCCTTGAGGGCAAGCGTTGACCAGTCGCCGAGCAGGCCGTCTTGGATTGATCCCACGATAGCCATGGCACCGATACACACGGTGAGTGAAGTCGAGACAAAAGCGTTGGTGAACTCGTTATCGCCCTCACTGCCAGTTTTGCGTTTGAGCCATTCGCCAAGGTTCTCGATGGCGGCTTCCAAGTTGACGGCCTCGCCGATGAGCGAGCCGAGGGCGAACGAGACAATGAGCATGGTGGTACCGGTGGTCGCTAGCGCCTTTCCATCGATGATGAGCATCTTTTGCATGGTGCCGCCCAGGCCGATAAACAGGACGCACAGCCCCGATGCTTTCATGAGCGTGTCTTGGATGCGCGGTGTAATGAAGCGGCCGCCCGCTAATCCCAAAAGACCGCCCGCAACTAAAAGCACAACGTTGATGATTGTTCCCAAGCCCGGCATGAGCCCTCCTGTATTGATGCCAACGTGGCAATCGTAGCAGAACGAAATGCGAGGCACATCGCGACTCATCTAATACGTTATATAAGTGGTATTAGGAATGATGCGCAGCATTTAAGCCTCAGGTGGTTGTCGGGACATAGGGATAGTAGTCAAAGCGCAGTGTCATAAGCCGCTGTGGGGATTCAATAGCCGCGGCGATGATATTGGCATCGCGGGCACGATCAAACCCTTCGAGTTCGATCTGATACGAGACGTCTTGCATAATGTCCAGACGTCGCCAGGCTAGGAGTGTGTCGCCATCGAATTCCAAGGTTTTGCCTCCGTCTGGGGCAACGGCGTATAGACGCAGTTTAGCGGTGGTTGCAGGGTCGACAACCGTGACCTTTTTAATTTCGTTTCGAGTATTCTTGGCGCCCAACAAGGTGAGCAGTGTTGGGGCCACGACCTCGCCCGATGGCAAAAAGACGACTTCGATGGATTCGGGAAATGCGATGATGGCCGACTTGCGGACGGGCTGATTGGCGGCGGCAACTTCGATGCTCGCAGCGTCGATGACCTCTGTGTGGTCGAGCGCGGCAAGCACGCAGCAGTTGCCTTCATCGATCTCTTGAGGATCAGCAAGCCCCAGACTGTCTGCGAGTTCGGGATCGTTTGAATCGCTAGCGGGCTCATTCGGTACTTCGAGAGAAGCTGGGATGCTGTTTGTCGGCGACGGCGTGTCGCCCGCACCTGCTTCTTTGTCCGCGCTCTCTTCTTGTATGGTTGCGTTGATGGGTTCGTCGTTTGAGGGGAGCGTCTTGGCGTCAAGCGCGGAGGGAAGAATTCCGATGGCTCCGAATCCGTTCCACTCCATTTCGAGAAGCGCCGGGTCGGCAAGAATGCGTTGCCTGCTTTGCGCGTGGGCATCGATTTCAATAGGGCCTGCCTCTATCCCTCGTGTAAGGCTGAGTGATCCGTCTGACTTCTCGAAATGAGCGTCTGTGTCTTTGGTGCTGACGGCGTAGAACAGCAGGGACGCTTCTCCCGCCGCGACGGCATCGGTGCCGGCTTTGGTCAGCTGCAACGATGCCGTGAATGAGAGGGTGGGCTGCGTGTCGTCTGCATTCGCGGCGGCGCAGCCCAGACATATATCGCCTCCTTTCTCGAAAAACGCACCGTCGAAGACGACCTTCGCTCCGTTCGCCGAGTCATCGACCGAAGCGATGTCGATGCGCAGCTCTAAATTGCATGGATCGCCATCTGCATCGAGCACAACCGAGCGCCACGTGCAGACGGCGCACCCCGCCTGGGAGCCGTTTGCCTTGTTCGAACGATTGATATCCACGACTATCGAGCCGTCCGTATTACGACGAAGGCATCCCGAGGTTGAGATCGCGGCCTGTGCGATCGAAAAACGCTTGCACGCAATGGCGCTCGACGGATTTGGGGCGGAACTTAGGGCTGCTGGTAAGGAGTCTGCCATGACGGGAGTCGCCCAAGCGGCGACAGGCGTTCCGGTTGCGAGCGCGCCGCAGAGTGCGACGACGGGCAAAAGGTTCTTCGATGCCATGGGGTCTCCTTAGCTAATTTAGTGCGGCCTGTCCATGTTTTGTTTCTGGCTGCGTTTGATGTGCAGACCGAGGCCGGCGGTCCCCGCGCCTGCTGCTGTGGCACCTACTGCCAAGAGCCATCGTCTGTCGCCTGTCTGCGCCAACGGTTCCTCGCGGTCGCCGCGGTCGAGCTCCGAGAGGTCGACCGTCACTTGCGTGGCGGCCTGCGCCTGTTCTTGCTGGGCAAAGGCCATGGCTGGCCCAAACGCTAGGATACTGACGGCGGCGGCCAGGGCGACGGCCTTATGCCGTGTGCGCACCGGGCTCGACCGTCCAGGTGATCGTTGCAACCTGATCGCCTTCGCCGGTTACGCGGAAGATGTCGCGCGTGACGCGGGCGACGTTTCCGCTTGTCTTGAGCTTAATTTTGTCCGCGCCGCCGGCAATGCCCTGGTAACCCATGTCGAAGGCTGCATTCTTGGAAAGATCGAGGCCCGTCCCCTGCATTGCGGCGCTGGCGTTCTGGAGTGCGCCGTCGGGGCCGACCTTAAAGTCGATGGAGTTCTGCGCGGTTCCGGCCTTGGCGTCGGCGGCAATGGTCCAGGTGTTCATGGCGTCGATCTTCATGTTGGTGACATGGATGCCGTAGGCTGAATGATTGTCGATGGTGGTCGCGTCTTCTGAGGGGCCCTGAAGCGTGCCGTCGGCCTTGGCGACGAAGGGAATAACCGTCGGAACTTTGAACTCAACGTTGTCGATCTCGGTCCTGACCATTACTTTCGTGGTTCCAACGCGCCCGGCTGCCATAGCTGGTGTCGGAGCGGCGCCCATTGCGAGCGCGAGCGCGAGCCCTGCGCCCACGACGAGCGCTCTGGCTCCGTTCATGTTCCTGGTGATGTCCATGATCGTTCCTTTCTATTCGCCGCGGGCCGTCCCCGCGATGATTGGACGAATGCTGGTGAATTGCGTGCGGTGCCGCGTCGGTCGGAAAAACTAGTTTTCGGCTTGCTCAACCCGTACCTTGACACGTGTCGGATTGCCGTGGCTGTCGAGGGTCTTTGCATCGAGTGCCTGGATCTCGATGTATGCCTCGCCTTCTTTGATGTCGCCGGCGGGGCACGTTTCGATTGTCTTGCCGGTCTCGACCACACCGGATTCGTACATGGTCTCGTCGTTTTGGATGACGCGGAATCGCTGGGGAAATTTATTGTCTTGGACGTTTTGCACGTTGACGCGCAGCTTGCCGTCCTCCTGCAGCTGAGCGACCGGCGCGACCGAAATCGTCATCATGTTGTCGCGGACGATGGCGTCGAGTTCATCTTGGATTTCCTGACGCGTTTTGCCCTCGGCCGTCGTGACCGAAGCGCCCGCCTCGGGTACGGGCTGCGACTGCCAAGCGTATAGTCCTACGGCGACAAGGGCGCAGACGATGGCCAAGCAGGCAACGATGAGCTTCTTGCGACGACCCAGGTCTGCAAAGCGGGGCGGCTTCTTTGCGCTCATGCGGCATCCTTGGCGGTATAGATGCGCGCAAAGGTGGACGGGTCCGCTCCAAAGAGCATGTGAAGCATCAGGCGGCGCGAGTAGACGAGCTCTTCGAAGTCGGGAGGGAGCTCGATGTCGTGGATATGCGCGATATGGTGGGCGAGCGCCGAGAACGACTCGGGGTCGCAGATCACATCGGTGGTAACGTGGTAGACCGCCGTATCGGGGAATGCCTCTTCGTCGAAAGGCAGGAGATGGGGATCGTCGTCGACTTCGATGGCGATGCCGTACTGGGGCCAGTAATATGCCATGGGAACCTCCCTGCTTCTGGGGCCAAAACTTCTGTCGGTTTTGGCTGTCGATGCCGACGGTATCAGCCGCTACTTGACCAATTTCTGACCAAATGCTTGACGGATTGACATCTCCGCAGGTAAAAGGCAGCAAAAATTACTTCAACTTTTTTTCGAGCGAAAATCGAGCGATCGGCGACGGCGTGACCATATGTGT